>JAFDYM010000059.1 GCA_018267435.1 Bacteroidota bacterium
AAAATAAAATTGCCCTTTGGCAACATGGGTTACGAAATGATACTATCGCTAAGTACGGTGGGCACGCGCAAAATAAATATACAGTCGCTTGATAAAATACGCACCAACTTTGTAGACCTATACTACAGCAATGGCAAGGACAAAGAATACCCTAACCTGCTATTCGAATACCAGAAGAAAGTGAAGGACGCAGGGCACCTGCAAGCTTACAATTATTGGATACTAATGAAGGGCGACGACCAAGGCTTTAGCAACTGGCTGGAAGGCAATAAGGAAGCCTACGAAAAGTTTATTGCATGGTTTAAAGACAACACAATGGTAGTTGACGACGAGCACAAATTCCATAGCAGCCAATACGATTAAGCAATGTATCTTCACGGCATAACGTACTGCTTATGTCAAACATCAATTTAATAATAGAAGAGCGTCCTGCCGATATTGGCAACTTTCTAGTTGGTAGACTATTGCCGTTCCGCGGCAAGCGCATGGTAGGTCCGTTTATTTTTATCGACCACATGGGCCCCGCTGCCCTTAGCGACCACGAGAACATGGACGTAGGTCCGCACCCGCACATTGGCCTTTCTACCCTTACCTATCTTTTCGAAGGCGCTATAATGCACCGCGATAGCCTAGGCACTGCCATTGAAATAAAGCCCGGCCAGGTAAACTGGATGACCGCAGGCCGCGGCATAGTACACAGCGAGCGCACCCCCGAATACCTAAGGCACAAGGACAAGTTTCTGCATGGCTTGCAGATATGGGTAGCCCTGCCTAAGCACCTGGAGGAAACAGAGCCTGCCTTTCACCACAGCGGCGAAGAAGACTTGCCTACATGGGTAGATGGCGAGGTGCAATACAAGCTGATAGCAGGCGAGGTAATGGGCCGCAAATCGGGCGTGCCGGTGCATAGCCCCTTGTTCTTTATAGAAATAAAAAATACGAGTGACGATAGCGCGACGATAAGCCTAGGCAACGAGCTGTTCGGCGAGGCAGGCATGTACATACTGCAAGGCGGTGTAGAAACCGAAGGCACCGTACACGAGCCCAAGCGCATACTGGTAGCCAAAGATGCCAAGCTTTGTACCTTTACTATGTTGCCCAATACTACGGTGTACATATTCGGCGGAGAGCCCTTTGCCGAGGAGCGCTTTATATACTGGAACTTTGTAGCTACAAGCCAAGAGCTGATAGAAAGTGCCAAGCAAAGATGGACCGAGCAGACATTTCCTAAAATAGAAGGCGAAACGGGCTTTGTGCCGCTGCCGCTGGCGAAGAAGTAAACCTATATAAACAACGAAGCCCTTCTAGTTAAAGAAGGCTTCGTTGCTTTATATGTAGTTGATATGTGCTACTACGCGTTTATCATTACCGGCATTACTAGCATTAGTAGGTCTTCGTGGTCGTTTTTCTCTACCGGGCGTAGTACACCTGCGCGGGTTGGCGTGCTTAGTTCTATTTCTATTTCGTTTGAATCTAGCACACCTAGCATTTCTATAAGGAAACGTGCGTTGAATGCTATTTCCATATCGCCACCTTCGTAGTTACAAGTTAGGCGCTCGTTAGCTTCATTGCTAAAGTCCAAATCCTGTGCCGATATCTTCAACTCGCTACCAGCTATGCTAAGTATAACTTGGTAAGTAGTTTTGTTACTGTAGATAGATATACGGCGCAGTGCGTTTTGGAATTCTAACCTGCTTATTGAAAGTTTGTTAGGGTTGTTCTGTGGTATTACCGCGTTGTAATCTGGGTAGTTGGCATCTATCAAGCGGCATATCAGCTTCGTGTTTTCGAAAGTGAAGAATGCATTCGACTTGTTGTAAGATACGTTCACCGCATTATCGCCACCAGGCAACGAGCTTTTCAACAGGCTCAATGCTTTTTTAGGAACGATGAACTGTGCAGCCTTGCTAGCCTTTACATCGCTGCGGCCCAGGCGCACTAGTTTGTGTGCATCGGTACTAACAAAGGTTACGCCCTCTGGCGCTACTTGGAACAATACACCCGTCATAGCTGGGCGAAGGTCGTCGCTACTTACGGCAAACATGGTTTTAGCCACCGCGTTGCTAAGTGCCGATGAAGGGATGTTTATTTCGGTTACTGCCTCTGGCTGAGGTATTTTTGGAAAATCATCCGGGTTTTCGCCCGATAGCTTATAGCGACCTGTTTCACTGGTTATTTCTACGCCGAAAGTTTTGGCATCTATATTAAACGTCAAAGGCTGCTCAGGTAGGGTCTTCAAAGTATCTAGCAATATACGCGCAGGTATAGCTATGCGGCCAGCGTCTTTAGCTTCTACCTTTAGCTCGGTGCTCATGCTTGTTTCAAGGTCGGTAGCAAATACCGTAAGGCTGCCGTTCTTTATTTCGAAAAGGAAATCTTCCAAAATAGGCAGTACCGAGCTTGAATTGATAACGCCATTTATAAGCTGTAGGCTTTTTAACAACGATGTGGTAGAAACGATAAATTTCATTGGTCTTTCTTTTATGCTCGACAAATATATTTTTTTAGGTAGAAAAACAGCGGTTTAAATATAAACCGCGCTTTTGGGGTGTGTCCTACTTGCTGTAACAGGGACAGCAAAGGTGCTTTTCGCCGTTTTTGTTAAAAAGGCAATACTTGGCGCATCAACTCTAGGGTTCCAAGTAGCTATCTTCATTCCTACTTCTTAAACGGTTCTAGCGTCTTCAAGTCTTCGCCCAACACCACCTCTTCCTCTATCTTCCTAAGCATATTGCGCACTAGGCTTAGCGGGTGATTAGGAAACTGCGCATCGTACTTTTCATCATCGCTTATGTTTCGCAGCAAGCCATGTACGAAGCTAGGTTCATAAGGGTCGGCAAACCAGCCCACAAAACCGTTGTCGCCTACCTCTATTTCGCCGCTGTTTAACAGTTGCATCGATACACTGCTATCGCGCATACCGGTTACGCCAACCTCGGCTGCTTGCACTTTTATTACATAGCTATGCTCGGCAAACGGCAAGGTGATAGAGCCGATATAAATAACGCCTCCATTCTGCTTCGGCAGTTTGAATATAGACCTAACGGCAGGGTAGCCTTTTAGGTTTATATAGTCCACCTGTAGTAAGCCACCTTCTGCCTCTGTCAATAATTCGCGATAAGTGTCGCGGACGGTTTTAATGTTGTTGAGCGTGGCTAAGTCGGGCGGAATGTCGAAATAGTTAACCGAAAGTATCAGGCTCTCATCCTCGCTTATCCATTGTTGGTGAAAGGCATTATCCTCCTCTTGCTGCAAACCAAAGTTTGGTATCTGCACCAGGTGTATGCCTATCTTATTGCCTTTGTTGAACCAATCGAAAAAGCCCATGCGTCTGTTACTTTATCACCCCAAGCTCCTTGCCCACTTTGGTAAATGCCGCTATGGCTTTATCAAGGTGCTGCCTATCGTGCCCAGCGCTTACCTGTACGCGTATGCGCGCAAGTCCCTTAGGCACTACGGGGTAGAAGAAGCCGATAACATATATACCTTCTTCCAACAGCTTGGCAGCGAAGTTCTGCGCCAATACGGCATCGTATAGCATTACAGGTACTATAGGGTGCTCGCCGGGTTTTATATCGAAGCCCGCAGCGGTCATTTGCTGGCGGAAGTACTTGGTGTTGTCCTCTAGCTTATCGCGTAGGGCCGTGGTGCTGCTTAGCATATCAAGCACGCTTATGCTGGCACCTACTATGGCAGGCATCAAGGTATTGCTAAATAAGTACGGACGGCTACGCTGGCGTAGTATGTCGATGATTTCTTTTTTACCACTGGTAAAGCCGCCACTTGCGCCGCCTAGCGCCTTGCCAAGTGTACTGGTTATTATGTCTATTTTGCCTAGCACGCCGCAGTGCTCGTGCGTACCACGGCCAGTTTTGCCCATAAAGCCTGTAGCATGGCTATCATCCACCATTATCATGGCGTTGTACTTTTCGGCTAGCGCCACTACCTCGTCAAGCTTAGCTATGGTGCCATCCATGCTGAACACGCCATCGGTTACTATAATGCGGCTGCGGTTCTTTTGGCTCTCTTGTAGCTTCTGCTCCAGTTCGGCCATGTCGTTGTTTTTGTAGCGGTAGCGCTCCGCCTTACACAGACGCACGCCATCTATTATCGAGGCATGGTTCAGTTCGTCCGATATTATCGCATCTTGCTCGTTGAACAAAGGCTCGAACACACCACCATTGGCATCGAAAGCGGCGGCATATAGTATGGTATCTTCAGTACCTAGAAACTCCGATATTTTGCGCTCCAGTTCCTTGTGTATATTCTGCGTGCCGCATATAAAGCGTACGCTGCTCATGCCATAGCCGTGGGTATCTATAGCGCCCTTGGCAGCATCTATCAAGCGGCTATCGCTACTTAGGCCTAGGTAGTTGTTGGCGCAAAAGTTAATTACCTCTCTGCCCGCAGTAGTGTTTATATCGGCACCCTGCGGTGTGGTTATTACGCGTTCGTTTTTATATAACCCGTTAGCTTTTATTTCGTCCAGTTCCTGCTGTAGGCGTTGCTGTATAGTGTACATGTTTAAGGTTTGATTGCTGCCCCGAAAATAGGTTTTTCCCGCAGTTTGTATTTAATACAGTTTCACGCAAAGGGCGCCGAGTAAGAAGACGCAGAGGGCCGCGGAAAAAAATGCGGTTAACTAGGCATTGCCTGCTTCAGTTATTGCTTTAATGCTTACTGTTTTTCTTGGCGCGGTACTGCGGTGCATTTCTCGTACTGTTGGTTCCCTCGGGCGTTCATACTGTTGGCAGTATATGCTGTAGTTTTTTCAGCCGCAAAATCTTGCCGCTCTACTAGTAAATATGGCAGGCTAATACTCCGTCTTATCGCTCATATTCTGCCAAGCCACAAATACCTGTTGTGCTTCATTACGCAACAGGGGCAATGCGGGTACGGCGCGTTGCTCTATGGCCTTAGGTATTTCGTGGTATATAAAGTCGTCGTCGAAGCCTATATCGGCGGCATCTTTGCGGGTATTGGCAAAGTATATTTTGCCAATGCGCGCCCAGTATATGGCGCTTAGGCACATAGGGCATGGCTCGCAGCTACAATATATCTCCGCACCGAACAGCTCAAAGCTGCTCAGGTTTTTGCAAGCATTGCGTATAGCCACTACCTCGGCGTGCGCTGTAGGGTCGTTGGTGCTGGTTACCTCGTTGCTACCTTGGCCTATTATTTTGCCGTCTTTCACTATCACTGCTCCAAACGGACCCCCGTTCTTCTGCTCCATACCCTGCTGGCTAAGCTGTATAGCTAGGCGCATGTATTCTTCTCTACTATCACTCATGGCAATAATTTAGGTTCATTTATCCATTAAAAAATGTGTGCTTGGCTATTGGCAGGCTATCTTATCTACCCTGCGCTGGTGGCGGCCACCTTCAAAGGCGGTGGTTAAAAAGGTAATGGCATAGTGCTTTGCATTCTCCAAGCTAATGTAGCGCGCAGGTAGGCAAATAACGTTGGCATTGTTGTGCTGCCTAGCCAGCTCAGCTATTTCGGTTTGCCAAGCTATGGCAGCGCGTATACCTTGGTGCTTATTGGCGGTAATAGCTACGCCGTTGGCACTGCCGCATACCAATATGCCAAACTCCTGCTCGCCTTTGCTTACCGCCTCGGCTAGCGGGTGCGCATAGTCGGGGTAGTCGGTGCTATCAAGGCTATGGGTGCCATAGTCCTTCACTTCATAACCCTTCTCGGTTAAAAACTGCTTGATTGCTTCCTTATATTCGAAACCTGCGTGGTCGGCACCTACTGCTACTTTCATGGTCAATCTATGTTTTAATTACTTACGTTCAATTCCCTCAGCCTGCGGTTTTCGTTGCGGGCTGCTATAAATATACTCAACTCGTATAACACATATATAGGCACTGCTACTAGGCACTGCGTAAACATATCGGGCGATGGTGTAATAACACCCGAGGCTATCAATATAATAACGATGGCGTACCTACGGCTGCTGCGCATAACCTTGGCACCCAATATGCCAAAGCGCGATAGGAAATACACTACCATCGGCAGTTCGAACACCGCCCCTATGGCCAATAACATAACGGTAAAAAAGTCGATATAGCTATCTATGGTAAAGTCGTTCTTGATCTTATCGCTTATGGTAAAGCTAACAGCAAAGTTTACCGAGAAAGGGATGATAACGAAATAGCAAAAAGCAACCCCTATATAGAAGAAACCCGCGCATGCTAATATTATCCGACTGGTCCGTTTCTGTTCATTAGGCCCTAAGGCAGGTGCTACAAAGCGCCATAGCTCGAAGATGATGTAAGGGAATGCCACCACCAAGCCAATGATAATAGAGTACTGAATCAACAAAGTAACCTGCCCGAACATGGTAGTGTTTTGCAGCACCAAGGGTATATCCTTATCTATACAAATGCTGCTGGTGCCGAAGTACGCGCCTACCTTGCATAGCAGTACATAGGTGGGGAAATCTTTAGAACAAAGACCTAGGATGATTTTATCGAAAACGAAATCGTAGAATGTACCTACTAATGCAGCGCAAACCGCCACAGCTATAGCCGAACGCAGGATATGCCAGCGTAGGGCCTCTACGTGGTCAAAAAATCCCATCTCGGCTTCTGGGTTAGCAGGGTCGCGTTTCCAAATCATGTACAGCAAATGTAAACTACTGCCGCCCGATACCAAAAGGCTGCCAACATTTAATTGATATTAACGCTAGCTAATGGGGGAATTTATTTCCGATAGGTGTAGGAATAATAAAACTCAATTTTGCTGTTAGTTGCATACCTATTTGTCTCTGTTGTCATATAAATTAATAGCCCAAACCTGTTATAGCGATAAGTATGCATAATATACTCGCGAAAATACTTATCATCTTTTAGCTTGGGCTTGCCTGTATAATAGCTTACTTGTTTAATCAGTCCACTAGGGTAATAGGCATATTGTATACTGTCGGTATAGCCGCCTTCCCACATATCGTAATTGCTTTTGGCCTTCGGCACATACTTGCCGGCAGTATCGCGGGCGGCATATATAAGGGCTACTCGACCGTCTTTATCATATTCTAAAAGCACACCTGTTGAATCGCAACTTATAACATCGCAGCCACCGCGTATGGCGGCTAGCCTACCCATTGTATCGTAGTGATAGGTATTTGCACAGTCCTGTTTCCAATAATGGATAGTGCGAAGTGCAATGCGGTTCAAGCTATCGTATTTGTAGTCGGTATTTATAATTGTGGCACCATCGTTTATAGTTACTATATCGCCTCTTTCATTATACACCGTGTTTTGTACAGGGTTAGTACACGAATTGGTGTGGCTAGTCTTTATTAGGAAAGTATCGTTGAAAAAATTTCTCTGAAACACTTCCCCATTATGTACCAATAATGTATCCCGGCCTTTTGTATCATAATAACAAACTCCTTTTGTTTTATGCTTTGCGTTAATGGTAACAATAGTTCTGCGCGCCACATTATACTTAGCCCGCAGTTGCTGCTGACCCTCCAATTCTTTTGGATACTCGTGCCCCCATGCCGGGTACTGTGCCAACATAGTTTGCCAACAAAATAGGCTTGCCACTAAAAACAAAAAGCGCGCGTTCATGTTTCCACAAACGCGCGCCTTTCAAATTTATTATTGCTATTGCTAATTCGTATTGTTCAATATGCTGAATATAGCTTTCATGTCTGGCTCAAGTATCACATCTATACGGCGGTTTTTGCTGCGGCCTTCAGGTGTGCTGTTGCTTTCTACAGGCGAGTAGCGGCTGCGGCCTATCGGCGTTACACGGGCAGGGTTTACGCCGTAGTTATCTACCATTAGCTTGGTTACGCTGCTGGCACGCATTACGCTTAGGTCCCAGTTGCTGTTTATAGGGCTATTGCTGTTGGCATAAGGTATGCTATCGGTATGGCCTTCTATAGCTATGTTTATGTCGCTTTGCTTGCTAAGTACTTCTGCTATCTTCTTCAAGGCATCTTTCCCACGCTCTTCTACGGTGTAGCTACCGCTTTTAAACAACAGCTTATCACTAAGTGCTACATATACCTTACCGTCTTTTTCATATACAGTCAAGTCGCCCGAGTTGAAGCCTTTCAAAGCTGCCAACATCTTTTCTTTCAAGGCCTTTACAGCAGCATCTTTACTGGCTAGCAGGTCTTGCAGTTCTTTTACTTTCATTTCGCGCTCGTTAAGGGCTGCGCCTAGCTTTTGTAGCTCGGCTTCTTTCTCCATCAGCGCCTTTTCGCGGTCAGCCAACTGCTTCAATAGCTTATCCTTATCAGCAGCCGAAGATTTAGTTATTTGGTCAAGCTGTTGCTTTACGCGCTCGCACAGGTCATCGCTCTGCTTCTTCAAGTCGTTCAGTTTTTTCAACTTCTCATCAAGGCTGGCATTGCTGTCTCTTAGGTTGTTTATGTCGCTGCCAAGTTTGGCTATTTGCGCATTTAGGTCGTCGATAGTAGCATTGGCCGCTGTCAACTTCTCGTTACAGTCGTCGCGCTCAGCCTTTAGCTTATCGGCTAGGGCCACCTGCTCATCAAATTTCTTTTTGCTTACCAAACATGACGACATTGACAGTACAAATGCCGTAAGTAGGAATAGGATGTTCTTTTTCATTGTCGCACAATTTTTTCCGAAGCTAAAATAGCCCCATCGTGCGCCTGTGCCACGCTAGTACTCCACTATACACATTTGGGCGTTCAGTATAGTAAACAAATACAACCCTAATTACTTGCCGAAATGCAGCACCGTACTGTAGATATACGTTTTGCCTAGCTGACCGTTTATCCAAATACGCTTGCGCTTATTTATATCGCTGCTGTAGTTCATTACCAAGTAGCTATCCTTATCTATTTGGGCTATGCCAGCGTACGAACAGTCGCCCGTGCTTGGAAAGTCCATCAGCGGTGTTACAGTCAAGCTGTCCTTATCTAACCTATAAAGCGCCGTTACCTTCTTGGTTATTGAGTAGCGGATAAGGTTGTGCATTTTGCCTTGCTTCTCGTTTTTGCGGTGTTTTACCTTATCCATTTCGCCATCTATGTTTCTACGAGCAATTAGGTATATATCATCTTCATGGTCGAATAGCAAGGCGCTATCGTACTTGTACTTGGTGCGCTTGTAGTTCCAGGTTTGTAGCTCGCCTTTATCGGCCTTGCATACCAATGCGCCTGTTCCTTCTAGCCTTACCGTGGCATACATATCGCCTTTCTTATCGAATATGAACTCTCCTTCTTCCGCACTTAGTACATCTATCTGTGGCTCTTTGCTTATGGATGTAAAGTGCAAGCCATCTATACTTTGAAACAAACGCAAATCGCTATGGTGGCTCTTTTTATATAAGCCTTTACCATAGTAGGCCGAAAGCAGCAATGTGTCATTATGTACGCGCAGCCTCCAAGGCACATAGCCATCTAGGTGTATGCTTACGCGTTCGCTCCAACCGCTGCCAGTAGTGCGCATGGCCCATATATATCGCGGGTCGAATTCAAACTTCTTTTTACCACCTTCGAAAAAGTAAAGGTTCAAGGTATCGTTATATACGGCAAAGCGCGGTTCGCGTATGTCGTAGCCCACATGCACCTCGGTTTCGTACTGCCATTGCTTAAGGTCGGTTGAGCTAACTACATACATTACCGTTTTGCTGCTGGCAAAGTGCGTAGGAGCAGTACGGAATGCCAAGTAGTATTTCTTCTTGTACTTCACCAGGTCGAGGTTGTTATTGCTATGTTGAATTTTACATTGCTGTGGTAAGCTGCCGCCAGTAGTAATGTTTTCCCACTTATCGTAGGTTATGGTTTGGGCATGTATAAGGGCACACAAAAGCAGGCAAAGGCTTAAAGCAAGATAACGCATAGTGTAAGTGGAGGGGCTTGGTTTGCAGCAATTGACGATGCAGAAGCATTAAAATTGTAAGCTAACTTTTATTTAATGCTGAGGAACAAAAGCTACACATATTGAATGTGCGCTTTTATAGCTAAGCAGAGATAATTGAATATATTTAGCTGTTGTGTTTTTATAAATCAGTGTATGGAGAATAACTATATCATCTTGTTTATGTGCGCGCTTATTATGCTGTCGTACATATTCAACCTAATAAGCAAGTACAGCAAGATACCCTCGGTAATATTGCTGTTGGCTACAGGTATAGGCCTTAAGCAACTATCGTTACAATACAATTTTTCGCTTGACGGCATTAACAACTACGTTCAAATATTAGGCACCGTGGGCTTGATAATGATAGTGCTGGAAGCCGCGCTTGACCTACATCTTACCCGCGATAAAGTGCCTCTTATCCGCAATTCGTTCCTTTCTTCTATAGCCATACTGGCATTATCGGTAGTTGGTATAGCCTTGCTTTTGCAGCAGCTACTTATGCAGCCGTTCATTAATAGCCTGGTATATGCCATTCCATTATCTATAATGAGCAGCAGCATAGTAATACCTAGTGTTACTTATTTAGAAGAAGCAAAAAAAGAATTCTTGGTTTATGAGGCATCGTTCAGCGATATAATAGGCATATTGGTATTCAACTTTTTTACTGCACAGCACGCGCTAGATGGCATGGCCGTATTGTCCTTTGCAGGCAGCATTTTATTGGGCATAGTTATATCAGTGGTGTTCTCCTTCTTGCTTATTTATTTGCTATCTAAAATCAAGATCAACGTTAAGTTCTTCTTGATCTTCTCGATACTAATAGCATTATATGTATCGGGCAAAATGCTGCACCTACCTTCGCTTATCATTATTATGATGTTTGGCTTGCTGATCAACAACTGGCACTTGCTTAAAAACCAAAAGTTATTGCCTTTGGCTATTTTTCAGAACGAAGAAGTAGGCAATATCAATACACAGCTTAACTCAATAACCGCGGAGAGTGCCTTTCTTATCCGCACTTTCTTCTTTGTGGCATTTGGTTTTTCTATCAACCTACGCGATATGCTACAAACGGATGTTGTAATTGCTGGATCATTGATAGTGGGTATACTTTTAGTATCGCGCCTAGTGTTGCTAGGCCTGTTCCTTAAGTCTTCTATATTCCCCGAGGTATTGATGGTGCCGCGCGGCTTGATAACCATCCTACTCTTCTACCTTATACCCGACAATATGAAGATTGGTGCTTTTAACGAAGGCATCCTGTCTTTTGTAGTAATAGCTACCTCATTATTAATGATGATAGGCCTGTTATTGTATAGGGAGAAGATAGAAGACAAGGGTGGAACATTTATTGAAGAATCCTAAGCTCCTCCAATTTTTTAGGGCAACGTGCGTCAAACTAAGCATATTACATTTTTGAGATTACAAAGCAGATACATTGGCTGATATAACCTACTACCAAAACCCTAAGCTGAAAACCATTTTGCCGGGCTGGCAAGGCAACCCAAGCGCCAAAGGCAGGTTTTTCGATCCCCATAAAAGGTTTGTGCTACACCTTAAGCGTTTCTTTAAATGGCAGTTTAGCCGCAACGAAAAGAAGGCGGAGAAGAAGAGTGAAACCTGGCGTTTGAATGTGCGCAAAGGCACCGAGTTTCTTAATACTAATGAAAACTGTATTGTTTGGTTGGGGCACGCCAGCTTCTTCCTACAGCTTAATGGCACACGCATCCTTATCGACCCTATTTATGGCAGAATATCGGGTGTAGTAAAGCGCTACAGCGAAATGCCTTGCAGCGTTAGCGATATAAAGAACATAGACTATGTGCTTCTATCGCACGCGCACCGCGACCACTGCGATGAAACTACCTTGAAGCAGTTGAAAGCCAACAATGATTTTGTGCTGCTTACATCGTTGAACACAGGCAATCTGGTATCGGGCTGGTTATCAGGTTTACGATATCAAGAAGCGGGTTGGTACCAGCAATATAACCTGCCCGAAAAGAATTTGAAGATTACTTTTCTGCCTACACAGCACTGGAGCAACCGCTACCTGTGGGATGTGAACGAAACCCTGTGGGGCAGCTTTATGATAGAAGCCGACGGCGTAAACATTTTCTTTGGCGGCGACTCGGGCTACTGTACTTATCCTAAGCAAATAGCCGAGATGTTTCCGAACATCGACATAGCTATGATAGGCGTGGGCGCATACCACCCTACCTTTATGATGAAGGACGTGCACACCAGCCCCGAAGATGCGGTGCAGGTGTTTCACGACTTGAAGGCAAAGACAATGATACCTATGCACTATGGTACATTCGACCTAGCCGATGAACCCCTAGGCGAGCCGTACCGTTTGCTGCAACAGTATGAAAAAGAAGGCCTGATAAAAGGGCAACTACGTATGCTAGATGTGGGCGAAAAGATGTGCCTGTAAAGCGGTACGGTATTTTATATGCTAGGTTCGAAAAACAAATTACATTCGACCCCCTATGCCAAATTTTCCATGGCCCTTAAAGGTGGCCTTATTCTTTATTAATATCGGTGGCCCCGATACCAACAAGCCCCTAGTACACAACCGTAAAAAGACGGATGGCTGGATGCGCTTTATGGATAGTGCTTGCGGCATACGTACCAAAAACTTCCACAGCATAACCAAGCATACCTTTACCAGCAGCGAAGGCCACGAAATAAAAATGCGCGTGTTTAAGCCTAGCCACACCAATGAAAAGTTGCCAATAGTGGTGTACTACCACGGTGGCGGTTTTGCCTACGGGCACTATATGGTAAGGCCTAACTTTTTGAAAGCTGTTGCTGCGCAAGTTAACTGCATAGTAGTTACGGTAGAATATAGACTATCGCCAGAAAATCCTTTTCCTGCAGGTTTGCACGATTGCTACGAGGCATTGCAGTGGGTAGAAGCAAACGCCGATAAAATTGGCGGTGATGCCAAGCGCATAGCCGTATGTGGCGAAAGCGCAGGCGGCAACCTTAGCGCCGCAGTAAGCATGATGGCGCGCGATAAAAGGGGGCCAAAAATTATACATCAAACGCTGCTATACCCTGCGGTAGATATGACGATGAACTACCCCAGCATGAAAGCCAACAGCAAAGGCTATATGCTTACTGAGGTAATGATAGAACAATTTGGCGCTGCCTATCTAGGGCACGAAGGCAACCTTAGCAATGTATATGCCGCACCTATATTGGGCAAGCACGAGGACCTGCCGCCGGCTACCATTATTACTGCGCAGTACGACCCACTGGTAGACCAAGGCAACCTATACGCCGAAAAGCTAATGGCAGCAGGCGTGCCTGTAGTGCATAAAGAGTACGAAAACGCTATACACGACTTTACGCTTATGATGGGCCGCACTACCGAGCAAAGCCGCCACAGTACCCAGTTAGTGGTAAATGAACTGAAGAAGGCGTTTAAGAAATAGAAAAAAGTTCACGCAAAGGGAACGAAAAGGAGGCAAAGAACCGCAGAGAAAAAGCAGCTGTTTATTTCATAATCTCTGCGCCCTTTGCGTGGCGTTTACTTTGCGGTCTCTGCGTGAAACGATTGTATTTATTGTTTTTTTTAAAAACGCATGGATGGAGCAAAATTTCATTCTATGCGCATATACAACTAGGT
This sequence comes from Bacteroidota bacterium, assembly GCA_018267435.1. Classification (GTDB taxonomy): domain Bacteria; phylum Bacteroidota; class Bacteroidia; order Chitinophagales; family LD1; genus Bog-950. The sequence goes on from JAFDYM010000059.1 coordinate 13,489, forward strand.
TTGCAATATGTATAAACTACTACTTACCGTCCTGCTTATAGCGGGCACTAGCATACAGGCATACTGCCAAAAAGAAAACTTTAAGCAGCACATCAGCTACTTGGCTAGCGATGAACTGAAAGGCCGCTACACAGGCAGCGCGGGCGAGAAGTTGGCTTCTACCTACATTATAGAACAGCTAAGCGCCAACGGCATCAATAACCTAAAAGGCAACAAAGCAAAAGGCGGCTACCTTCAAACCTTTACTTATCACCCTAAAACCGACAAGGGCAAAAGCAAGGTAAGCGGCAGCAACGTTGCAGCATATATTGATAATGGTGCAGCTACCACCGTAGTAATAGGCGCACACTACGACCACCTAGGCATGGGCGACCCACACCACAGCACTTATCGTGGCGAGCCTGCGGTGCATAACGGTGCCGACGACAATGCCAGCGGTGTAGCTATGGTAATAGAGCTAGGCAAAAAGTTGAAGGAGAGTAAATTCAAAAACAACAACTACCTATTGCTGTTTTTTAGTGGTGAGGAGCTTGGACTGTACGGTAGCAAGTGGTTTGTAGAACACCCTATGCTTGACCTGAAGAAGGTGAACTACATGGTCAACTTCGATATGGTGGGCAGGGTAGATAGCAACAAGATAGTGGTGTATGGCACGGGCACTTCGCCTGTATGGAAGGAGGCCATGAAAGTAAAAACGCCATTGCATATTAAGGAGAGCGAAAGCGGCGTAGGCCCTAGCGACCATACATCTTTCTACCTAAAGGATATACCTGTGCTGCATGTATTTAGCGGGCAGCATAGCGACTACCACAAGCCTAGCGATGACGAGGCTAAGATTAATTACAAGGGCATGGAAGACATCTTCAACTATACCTTGCAGCTAATAGCCAATGTAGATGGCAAAGGCAAAATAGGCTTTATAAAAACAAAGGATGAGAACCACGACAATGCACCTAAGTTTAGCGTAACCCTAGGTGTAATGCCCGACTATACTTACGAGGGCGACGGTATGCGCATAGATGGCGTAACCGATGGCAAGCCCGCTGCCAAAGCAGGACTTGAGAAAGGCGACATAGTGATTCAGCTAGGCGACATAGTAGTTAAGGATATGATGGGCTATATGCAGGCACTAAGTAAGTTTAAAAAGGGCGATGCCACCAAAGTAAAGATTAAACGCAAAGGCGAAACGATAGAGAAGGATATCCAATTTTAATGGCGCTGATAGTTAACATAGAAACATCTTCGGTAGTATGCTCAGTATGCTTGGCGGCCGATGGTTTGGTAGTAGCCCATAGGGAAGACCGCAACAAAAACAGCCATGCCCGCGTACTCAATTTGCTGATAGAAGATATGCTGAATGAAGCAGGCAAAACTTTTACCGATGTAGATGCCTTTGCCGTAAGTGCAGGCCCAGGTAGCTATACAGGCTTGCGCATAGGTGTATCGGCAGCCAAAGGCTTTTGCTATGCGCTGAACAAAAAATTGATTGGCGTGCCTACGCTGCTTAGCTTGGCAAGTGCCATAAAAGCTAAATATCCTAATGCGCAATACATAATGCCCGTAATAGATGCGCGCAGGGAAGATGTGTTCAGCGCGGTGTATGATGCTGACTTGAACGAAGTGCTACCCACCGCTATGTACACCTTGAATGCCGACCTACAACAACAGCTAGCGGAAGTAGGCACCATAACTATTGGTGGCGACTGCGTAGAGAAGTGCAAGACCGCTTTGCCTAATGCAGATATAACTTATGCCGAGGGTATAGAATGTGATGCGCGCCTGCTTGCAGCCTTTGCCGAACAGTATTACAAAGCAGGCAATTTTGCCGACCTAGCTTACTACGAACCACTATACATTAACGAGCCTGTTAAACTGGTAAAGAAGCAGAAGTAAGGTTTACTTCAAGCCAACAGTTTTAATCTCCTTTTGTAGCTGAACTATTTCACCGCTTTGCACTTTGTTTTTCAGCTTGCCAAAGTTACCAACTAACTTAAACTTTTGGGCTAGCGTCCACTGCTTGGTATAGTAGGTAGTGCCTTTGGCAATGGTAGATTGAGGGATGCTTTGCCTTTCTCCCTTAGCTAGGTAAGCTATAGCGCGCACGTACAAATCGTGTGCATGGTCCATTACTTTTAAGTGTAGCGCCGATAGGTTTTCATTACCAGTAATAGGTGTAAATTCTGTAGCCAAAATATTGCCTGTGTCAATGCCTTTGTCTATCCACATAATGGTATTACCTATTAGGTGGAACTGCTCGGTAGCTATGCACCAATTGGTGCAGTTGGGTCCGCCTTTTACATATGGCGAAAGGCCAGTATGCAAGTTCAATATGCCAATGCTAGGTGCTATGGCAAGCATCTTCTCTTTTACCAAGCGCGTGCCCGATACAATAATCAAATCGGGTTGGTGCTGTAATGTAAATTGGTATGCCTCATCGCTGTTTATGTTTTCTACATCAAGCGTAGGTACAGCGGGGTAGCTAGGGTATAGCTTATTATAGTGTTGCAGCATGCCCCACCACGCCTTGCCTATGGCAGATAGAAACAGCTTTTCAACTACCTTCTCAGCTAGCATTTTTGCACCTAGCTTGCGCTGCGCCTTGCGCGTTTCAGTTACTATAGCCGCTATGGGGTATGCCGCTTCTATCCTATTGGCAAGCGCCTTTTGGTTAGGCTCGTTCCCTATCCACAACACTATTCTCATCGGTACTTTATTAGCTGTTTAATACGCTCAAGCAAGTGGCTTATACGCAGGCGCGTTTTCCACCAAGGTTCATTGTATAGCTCTATGCGTGGCACTTCAAATATGTCATCTATGCTAGGGTTGTATAGCTGCTGCTTTACCGCCAAGCCTATTTTATAGCCAGCCTGTTTGGCAAGCTTTACCGTGGTAGCATTGTAGCTGCCCACAGGGTACGAAATAGTAAGCGGAAAATAGCCAAGTTCCTGCTCTATCCTTCTGCCAGACTGTGTCAACTCCTCTAGCACTTCGGCCTCGTTCAACATAGTGCCAAGCATACAGTGTGTAACAGTATGCGAGCCTATGTAGTGCCCTGCATTTTTTAGTTGCCGCACCTCGTTCCAATCCATCATTATTTTGGGTGCAGGTACATCGCTGTAAGTACTGGTTACCCTGTTAAGCACTTGCTGCCTTTGGCTATGCTCTAGCTTTTTTAAATATGGCTTCAGTTTACCTACATAGGCTATGCGCGCTTCGGGGCTTGCTAAGTTTTTTACGCGCAAATCGCTGCTTAAAAATGGGAAATCCATATCGATAGCATTCAACTGCGTATGCTGAAAATGATGCTCCAACAAGTGCGTCCAGGTAGGTATGTTGCGGTCTATACTATCGGTTACTACATAGAACGATGCCTTACAGTTATACTTAGCTAATATGGGTGCTGCATATTCCAAATTATCCTTATACCCATCATCGAACATGATAGTAGCAATGTTCTTACCGATGTGCAGTTCATTGGTAAAAGCAAGTTCTTCAAAAAGCTTAACCTCGTAGTGCTTCGATATATGCGCTATGCACTTATCGAAAAGCGCTACATCCATGGGGTCCCACAGTTTGTCGCGCTCGGGGTTTACTCTATGAAACAGAAAATTCCTAATCATCTATTTGGCTGCTTGCTAGGCTGCAATATAGCCAAATATGCAGTGCAGATAAAAGCTACCTATCCTTCTTCGGCTTCTTATCCTTTTGCGGCGCAGCTATTTTACCCATTACCACTATTTCGCCGGCCCAAGTTCTAGATGGTGTTACTACTGTATCTATAGGCTTAATAACGGTGTCTTCTACTACTGGAAATAGTTCTTCTACATCTATACCCGTAGCCACTACACCAACCGTATCTGTAAATACATTGAACGCACCTACAGAAGGATTTACAGGGCGCATGCAGGGCTGCTTAGTGCCAATATTGAAGGTATCAAGACATCTCATATTGCCATAAGTGCTATCTGCTAAAGGGCGTGTAACTTGTATGTGGGGCAGTTGTTTTTGATGCTCGGCATATGCTGGCGCCTCTAATGTATGTGTGGTAGTGACAGGCTGTCCCATATCGGTGTTAGGCTTAGGGTTTTGGTCTATTACATCGGCGCTTACATAGCCCACGCCAAGCAAAACACCTGCAGCTATAGCCCATTTCTTCCAGCTATACCATTCGGGGTCGGGTTCAAACTTTACAAGTGGCTTATCTAATTTATCGGTAGTAAAGCGCCCACATACCTTGCCCTTGGCTTGGCTAAGTATCTCTACTATCTGCGCAACGCTTTTATTGGTAAAGTCTATTACCTCTTTGCTACATGCTTTGCAAAATGCCCCGCATTGGGTGGTTGTCATTTTGTTCCAGTCCTCGTGGCATGGTTCGGGTATGTTTACCTGTATCGTCTTCTTAGCCATGTGCGTGTTTTGATATTAGATGCATGGCTTTTAAAATTCCATACTAATACCTGTTCTCGGGCTTACGGAATGCATTGCCAATGCGATGGAAGAAGCGGCGGATTTTGTGCCTTGGTTTGGCTTCTATAAATAAGCCCATGGTAAAAGATTCCCATTGCTGGGTAAGTTTAATGTCTTGCTTTTTACTTTCGTTAGCCACTACTACAAAAGCCGTATCGCTATAGCCAACGTATCGAACATGCAACTCTACCGCTTTATTATGATATACTTGTGGTATAGCTAATGCATAATACCCATCTATATCTGTGTAAGTATAAGTAGTGGTGTCGATAATAATAAAAGCCATGTCTACAGGCTCATTGTTTATATCTGTTATTCTACCTCTTACAGTTATCGTATCCTTCTTCGATAAAGGTTGCAGAACCTTTATTGGTTCTACCCTTTCAACCAGCATTCCAATTACCCTCGGCGCATCATTACAGCTTTCGGCTACAATTACTGGCTCTAATACTACGGTATCAATCTTAGGTTTTGTTATGGTGTCGCTATATGTATTCCCTTTCGCACTGCCCGCACCCAATAGCACCCCCGCTGCTACGGCCCACTTCTTCCAACTATACCAAGCCAGGTCGGGCTCGTGCTTTACTAGTTCGCGGTTCAGCATGGTGGCAGGTATTCTACCGCATACTTTACCGCTTGCCTTGCTTAGCCTATCTACTATTTCGGCCTCGCTCATGCGGCTAAAGTCCACCACTTCTTTTTGGCAGGCTTGGCAAAAGGCACCACACTGCGTGGGCGTCATCTTTGCCCAGTCTTCGTGGCAGGGTTTGGGTATGGAAACTTGTAACGTGGTTTTAGCCATAGGGGTTTAATACTAGATGCAGAACGAGTATTTTTCCATATCTACATTTAACA
>JAFDYM010000005.1 GCA_018267435.1 Bacteroidota bacterium
ACTATGTACAGCTTGACCAGTATAGCACTACTGCTTTGGTAAGCACCATAGTACTTACCGACCTTGGCCCAGGCCCAGTAGCAGCATTTACTAACCTAGATACTGCTTACTGTGTTAACGCTGCACCTGTTACCCTTACACCTGCGGGCGGTACATTTACCGGCGCTGGTGTTACTGGCAACGTATTTACTCCATCGGCAGCTGGCGTAGGCGGCCCTTACGTAATATCGCGCAATTACTATGCTTGCTATACTTATAGCGACACTGTATACGCAGTATACGCAGCACCTTCGCTTACTGTAGCCGATACTACAGACGTACTATGCAACGGTGGCAACACTGGCGCAGTAGATATAACTGTAACAGGCGGTACTACTCCTTATGCATTTACATGGACAGGTGGCAGCACTAACGAAGACCTAAGTGGTGCTACTGCAGGTAGCTATTCAGTAACTGTAACCGACTTTAACGGTTGTTCGGCTACTGGTGCGGCTACTATTGCCGAGCCTGCTGCATTGTTCCTAGGCCTTGACTCAACTGTACAGGTAGCTTGCCCAGGTGGCGCTACAGGTGCAGCTTATGTATCGGTTACTGGTGGCGTTTCTCCATACCTATATGCTTGGAGCAACCAAGCTACTACCGAAGATATAACAGGCTTAGCGGCTGGCCAGTACACACTTACTGTTACCGATGCCAACAACTGTTCAATAGTATCTAACCCAGTTACTATTACACAACCAGCGCCTATTTCTATAATAGTAATAAGCACTACTAACGTAAACTGTAACGGTGGTACCAACGGCGGCATAAACATAACTGTAACAGGTGGCAATGCCCCTTACACTTACTTGTGGAGCAATGGTGTAACTACACAGGATATTACCAACTCGCCTGCTGGCACCTACACACCTACTATTACCGATAATAGGGGATGTACACTTGTAGGGCAAACATTTACTATTACCGAGCCGGCTGTATTGGCCATAGCTGTTGATAGTACTATGAATGCAACCTGCAGCACTAATACCGATGGTGCAGCTTATGTAACAGTAAGCGGCGGTACTATTCCATACAGCTATAACTGGAGCAACACTACTACACAGGAAGACCTTGTAGGCGTAACTGCTAACACTTACCAGCTTACAGTTACCGATAGCCACCAGTGCTCGGCTACTGCCGAAGCTACTGTAGGTGCTAATGCCAACATAGCTTTAACTGTTGACTCGGTACACAATGCAATATGTGCTGGTGGTAGCACAGGTGCAGTATACATTACTGCAACCTCTGGTGTAGCACCATACATATATACTTGGAGCAACAGCACTACCAACGAGGACCTAACTAACGTAGCTGCCAACACATACACAGTTACCGTAAACGATGGCAACGGTTGTTCAACCACTGCTAGTGCTACCGTAGCCGATGGTTATGCATTGAACGCTGTGGTAGATAGTACGCATAATGTAAGTTGCAACGGCGGCGCTAACGGCGAAGTGTTTACTACGCCTACTAACGGTGCGGCACCTTATGTATACGTGTGGAGCAACAGCGCAAGTACCGAAGACATAAGCGGCCTAGCTGCTGGTACTTACACGCTTACGCTTACCGATGCTAACGGCTGTACTTACAATGGCCTAAGCGCAACGGTAACTGCACCTACTGCTGTAGTACTTACATCGGTAGTAACCGACCAAGTAGGTACTGCTAACAACGGTGCCATAGATGTAACCGTAAGCGGCGGTACTGCCCCTTACACTTCGGTATGGAGCAACAATGCTACCGGCGAAGACCTTACAGCTATAAGCGCTGGTATATACACTACCACTGTTACCGATGCCAACGGTTGTACAGCTAGCAAAACTGACACTGTTGACTTGATAACCGGCATAGATGTAGTAAACGGTACTTACAGCGTAGCTATGTACCCTAACCCTACTATGGCTACTGCTACAGTAGAAGTGAAACTTGAAAACGCTAACGATGTAACGGTTGAAGTATTCAACATTACTGGCCAACTAGTAATAAGCGCGAAAGAATACGGCGTAAGCAACGCTAAGTTCAACTTCGACTTTACTAACCAAGCCGCAGGCGTATACAATACTAAGATTACTATAGGCGACAAAGTAGTTACCAAGCGATTGGTGGTGAACAAGTAACCTGAAAATTAGTATGCACACAAAGCGAAAGCCCCTCGAGAAATCGGGGGGCTTTTTGTTTTTTAAAAGAGCTTAAAGGGCGTGATGGTAGATGTATTACACCGTAGCTACTTGCTGCTGCGTTAGCTGTACATACACACCATCCCATAGTGCTATGCGGGCATGTAGGGCAGCTTTTACGGCTACTTCGGCGGCTTGCCATTTGGCTGTATCGGTACCGCATAGGTTGGCGGTCATTTGCAGGGCTAGGTGGCTGTGGTGGTCGCCATCTACCTCTATGTGCCTTTCTAGGTAATACTTGAACACAGAAATGCTTTGTGGCAGGCGTTGGTATATATCATTTACCATGCTTACAAACATGCCCGGTATCAAGTCCTCGCGGCCAAAGGTAAATACGGCTGCTTGCAGGTAAGCTTCGCCGCTATTTATGCTATCAAAGGTGCAGTCAACAAATTGGCTAACCGCCTGTGGCAATTGTGCAGCTTGGTAGGCTTGCGCCAAGTTGCCGTTCTTTTTTAGCTCGGCTATAAACGTTTGTATGGGTGCTGTATCGGCACCGCATTGCTGCATGGCATCTAGGTATAGTTCGAAATGGCTTTTGCGGTTTCCTTCAAGGTCCACATCGCTTTCTTCGCCTACTACTATTTCGTTTATCAGGAATCTTGTATCGGCATCGCCAACAGGGAACCACGGTGTAGTAGTGCAGGTAAGCTTGCCTTGCAGTGCTTTAAGCAGCGACATAAAATCCCACACTGCAAACACATGGTGCTGCATAAACACCTTCAGGTCATCTGCCGTATTGATATGGCTGTATACTTTGTGGTTGATAATTTGCTGCCTTAGCGGCTCTATGGCTTGCTTTAACTGTTCTGCCTGCTGCATATACTGTTTGCGTTTTTTATCGGCGCGAATGTAAGCAGTACACACTTTTGTTAATGTTAAACGATAGCCTCATCCAAGTCAACCACATGCCCAAAGCGGCGAAGCGTAACTAGGTGCAGTTTAAACGCCTTTGCAAAGCTCTCGTTCTGTAGATAAGGTACACCATGCTCGGCGGCTGTTTGTTTAACTATAGTAGCTATGGCAGGGTAATGTACATGGCATATAGAAGGGAAGAGGTGGTGCTCCACCTGATAATTTAAGCCGCCGCAGTACCAGCTTAGCAGTTTGTTGTTAGGTGCAAAGTTTACGGTGGTCTGCATTTGGTGTATGGCCCAATCGTTTTCTATTATGCCATCGGCATTGGGTAGGGGGTGGGTTGTATCCTCAATAGTATGTGCTAGCTGAAAGATGATGGTAAGCGTTAAACCTGCTATGGCGTGCATTAACACAAAGCCTAACAATACTTGGTAGAAGGGTAGGCCGAAGAACAGTACAGGCACCGCCAATACCACAAACAGGTACGCAAGCTTATGTAGCAGAATAGCCGCGAAGCCAAGTGCCGCTTGCAGTTTGCTATGCTTGGCTAAGCCGTTTTTTACATAGCGCAGGTACTGCGGAAAATCTTTATAGAAAACCCAGTACAAGGTAGAAACGGCATACAGCAAAAAGGCGTATACGTGCTGCCCGCGCTGCAATTTGTTGCTTGCCTTGTGCGGCGAAAGTTTTAGGAAATACTTGTCGTTTATGTCTTCATCTACACCGCTTATGTTGGTGTAGTTGTGGTGCAATACGTTGTGCTGTATCTTCCAGTTAAACACACCTGCGCCTAGTATGGCTAATGTATATCCTAGCACATTATTTACGGTCGCGTTGCTGCTGTAGGCGCCGTGGTTGGCATCGTGCATTATGCTCATGCCTATACCTGCCAAGCCAAAGCCCATTATGGCCCATAGCCCCAGCGCTACGGCAAAGGGCATAGGCACTAACAGCACCAGCAAAAACGGAACGACATACATACCTAACAGCACAATGGTTTTAATAACCATGGCAGCATTGGCGTGCTTGCTTATGTGGTGCTGGGCAAAATAGGCATCTACGCGCTTTTTAGCCACCGCAAAAAACATATTGCGCTGCGTGGGTACGAACCTTATTTTTTTATGCGCTGCCTGCATGCGCGCTAAGGTAAGCCATAAAACACGAAAGCCACCCTCAGTTGAAGGTGGCCATCGTTATCTTATGGTAAAGCGTTTGTAAAACAGTGCGAGCCGAAGTGGAGAGTTATGAGTATAGGGCAGTTGTATTTCCCTCGCCCCTCGCTCTTGGCTCTTTAGTTTAATACATCACTGCCTTCAAGGTTTTCAATTGTTGTCCGCTTTGCCAGTCGCTTAGCTTTACCACAAACAGGCCTGCACCTATTTCGCTGCGTTCAAAAGCTTGCAAGTTGCGCGGGTACACTAGCTTGCTGCTTACCAGTTTGCCTTCTACGCTATATACATCGGCTACCAATACTTTATCGTGCGCCGAAGCTATATTGAACGCACCTTCAGCAGGGTTAGGATATAGTGTTACGCTTATATCTGCCTGCACCTCGCCTATGCCTGTAAGTATGCGCGTGCTATCGCAGTTGGTATTGGCAAACAGAAAATCGCGCAGAAACAGAACGGTGGTATCCATATACTGTTTGCTAGGCGGCAAGTATGGTGTGCTAGGCAACACAAATGGCACGTGCCCCGCACCTTGAAACAAGCGGAACGAGCTAGTAATGCCAATGTTCTCTATCCTGTTCTTTATATCGCAGCCGCCATAAAAACTACTCTCGGTAGTAGTAGTGGCATACAGGCTATCGTAATCGCAGCGCACAAGGTCGTCGGCAGTGCCGTGTACGCCTACCAGTATAGGGTCGTTCGGCATTATCCATACTGTATCGGCTATGGCACCGCAAAGGTCTATTACGCCTTTTACTTTATCGCTATAGCCGGGGTTGCCGCTAGTGCCTATCAGTCCTCCTACTTCTATCAAGGCATTGGGCACAAATGGAGGTAGCTGACGCGAGAAGGTATCCAACTTGGCATAAGCATAGTTCAATGCTATAAAGCCACCTGCCGATACGCCACCAATAAATATCTGGTTGGTATCAATACGGTAGTTGTTTGCGGTGTATGCATCTTTATAGAAGAAGCGCACCGCTGCGCGCATATCCTGCACGCCGCGTATTACGGCTTTAAACTGGTTGGTGTCGCTATCGTTGCCATCTTCAAAGCCAAGGCGGTAATCAATACTGGCGCATACATAGCCACGGCGCGTAAATTCATCGCACAGCACCAAAAGGTCGGGGCTTTCTTTTACACCCGATGTAAAGCTGCCGCCAAAGGCCAGCATTATAAGCGGACGGTGTGCAAAGTCGTCGCCGCTAGGTTGGTAAATGTTCATGCGCAGCGTTTGCGTATCGCCGTTAAAACGCACGGCACTGCCATAGGTAACGTTGTTACTTATTTGGGTAGAAAATATCTTGTTGAAATAGCGCCCGTCATCGCATTGTGCCTGCAGGCTACGGGCTGAAAACAAAAGGCTTGTAAGTACTACAAGGTAAAGGTAGTTTTTCATAATGGTATAGGTTTTATTTTAAGGCATGGTTAAGATAATAAAAAACCTTTTTGAAAAGCGCATGATGAATTACAAATACGTTTGAACACAGATGACACGGATAGCACAGATTGCACGGATAAAATGAAATGTATAGTACTAGCGCCCCCTGCAAACCAGGGCAGGCCTAATGGAAATAATGGTACTAGCAAGGTGCAATAGCAACGCGCCAAAAAAGGATTAGTAGTATAACTAAACAGAATAGTAAATCCGTTTAACCTATGTCATCTGTTTTATCCGTGTTCTAATACTTGAACACAGCATTTATTGCCAGTAACAATATTCCACTAACTGCGTTATATTTATAGGAACTAAAAACCAAAAGGCTATGCGGTATAAAGTATGGATGCTGATGTTAATAGGCGCATTGATAGTTGTTGCACCAAGTTGCAATAGCGGTAAAATGGCCTGCCCAACATATGCCGATAGTATGCCTGAAAAGAAACGCAAAGGTAAGCCCGGATCGCAAAAGCCCGACATACCTAAGGCTACCAAGCCTAAAAGCGGCTTGCTACCACCTAATGCCAAGCATAGGTAGGGCGTAATAGCTTAACTAATCTTTGCCCAGCCAGTATTCTTAGGGTTGCTTTGTAGAAACACCAATAATGCTTGATGCTCGGGCTGTTCCAAGCCAGGGTCTTTATCTATTAATGTAGAAGCGCTGCGGCGTGCGGCTTCCAGTATATTGGCATCGGCCACTAGGTCGGCTAGGCGCAGGTTTACGGCACCGCTTTGGCGCGTGCCTTCAAGGTCGCCGGGGCCGCGTAGTTTCAAGTCCTCTTCAGCTATTACAAAGCCATCGTTGGTGGCGCACATTACGCTTACGCGCTGCTTGCTGGTATCGCTTAGCTTATCGCCCGTCATAAGTATGCAGAAGCTCTGCTCCGCACCCCTACCCACGCGCCCGCGCAACTGGTGCAACTGCGATAGGCCGAAGCGTTCGCTGTTTTCAATAATCATTACGCTGGCGTTCGGCACGTTTACCCCCACCTCTATTACCGTGGTGGCTATCATTATCTGCGTTTCGTTTTTTACAAAGCGCTGCATCTCGTAGTCCTTATCGGGCGGGCGCATACGGCCATGCACCATGCTTAGCTGGTACTGCGGCTTAGGGAATGCCCTGCTTAAACTTTCGTAGCCATCCATTAGGTGTTTTAGGTCAAGCGCTTCGCTTTCTTCTATCAGCGGGTACACCACATATATCTGTCTGCCCTTGGCTATCTCTTCCTTCATAAAGCCGAACACGCGCATACGGTCGGCATCGGTGCGGTGCACGGTGCGTATCGGCTTACGGCCCGGTGGCAGCTCATCTATTACCGATACATCTAGGTCGCCATAAATAGTCATAGCCAAGGTGCGCGGTATAGGGGTAGCCGTCATTACCAATATATGCGGTGGCAGTTCATTCTTGGTCCACAACTTGGCGCGCTGCGCCACACCAAAGCGGTGCTGCTCGTCTATCACCACCAAGCCTAAGTTTTTGAACACAACCGTTTCTTCTATTAATGCATGGGTGCCTACTACTATATCGATAGTGCCACTTGCCAAGCCTTCCAACACATACTTGCGGGTTTTGCCTTTTACGCTGCCCGTAAGCAGTGCTACCTCTAGCCCCATGCCTTTCAGCATTTCGCTTATGCCTTCAAAGTGCTGGTTGGCCAGTATTTCGGTAGGCGCCATCATGCAGGCTTGGTAGCCGTTATCAATAGCCATTAGCATGGTCAATAATGCTACTACTGTTTTACCGCTGCCTACATCGCCTTGCAGCAAGCGGTTCATTTGCTTGCCCGTGCGGGTGTCCATGCGTATCTCTTTCAGCACGCGCTTCTGCGCACCTGTTAGTTCAAACTTCAAATGCTCTTTATAGAACTTATCAAACTTGTTGTCAATCTTCTCGAAGTAATAGCCCTTGCTGGTCTGTCCGCGATTGGCTTTTACTTTTAGTATCTGCAACTGTATCAGGAACAACTCCTCAAACTTCAACCTGCGCTGTGCCTCGTGTAAGGCAGATTCCGTTTTGGGGTAGTGTATGTTCACCATAGCCTCGAAGCGGCTGCATAGCTTATACTGCTGTACTATTTCTTTAGGTAGAAACTCAGGCAGGTCGCGCTCGCGCAGTAGGTCAACTAATACTCTTGTCAACTTGGCTATGCCTCGTGTGTCTAGGTTTTTCTTCTTGGCTTTCTCTGTAGTTGGGTACACAGGTTGCAGGCCTTTGCCACCGTCGCGCGCTATAGCTTCCGATGCTACCTCTACCTCGGGGTGAACGATATTGAAGTCGCCGTTAAAAGCATTGGGCTTGCCGAATACGATGTACTCGGTTTTTACCTGTAGGGTTTTCATTACCCAGTCGCCGCTCTTGAACCATACCAGGTCAAGCTCGCCAGTGCCATCGGTAAAGGTGGCCATTAGGCGTTTGCCTTGCTTCTCGCCAGCATACCTAAAGTTGCTCAGCGTGCCCTTTAGCTGAACATACTGCGTGTGGTGATTAATGTCGCGTATCTTGTGTATCTCGCTACGGTCAACATAGCGGAAGGGGTAGTACTTCAGCAGGTCGCCGAAGGTTTCTATCTCTAGTTCTTTGCGCATTACCTCGCCCCGCTGTGGGCCTACGCCCTTCAGGTACTCAATGGGGGATTGCAAAGTGGTTGACATAACAGCGCGGAAGTTAGAAAATGAAATTTATAACCAATAAAGGCGCATTGGGTTTAGTAGCATGGATGCAGATA
>JAFDYM010000060.1 GCA_018267435.1 Bacteroidota bacterium
AATAAACGTATCAAATTATACTTGAACGGAACTGTGTAGTAGCGATATTTTGAGTTTCGCCATTGCAGCAGTACAGGCTTGCTAACCTGCCCTGTTGCACCTCCCGCGGCTGTTATTGCAATAAACAGTAACGGTAGCCGGCCGAAGGAAGGACGCTAATCCTAAAATCGGCCTTTACGATGCAAAGATACAACATGGGATAGGGCAAATGCAAATCGGGTTTCCCGCATGGGGGGTGGCGCCCCCCATGCGGGAAATGAAGCTGCTGCACGTAGAGCCGCAAGATTTTTAGTCTCAGTATTTTAGGTGTCATCCCTAGCGGGATTCAGATATCCTCATTTATGTTTTCTACCAACATGCCATGCCTAACGGCATTATCCGTGTCATTTTTCTTTCTCGTTACTCGAGACGCAAAGTATTGCGTCTCTACAAAAAAGTGACAGCGCTTGAATCAGAAGTTTTTCAAACTTCGGAAGTGTTGAATATCCATGGGGGACAATGGTAGGGTGAAGATATGCAGGCTAAAAGCTTGCAGCATTGTGGTACGAAGCTGAAAGCTTCGACCAGTGCGGCTATATGAAGAACTGCCAACAGGCTGTGCGCGCGCGGCAGCCAACAGTAGGAGAGGTGCGCAACAGTATGGCGCAAATAAAAAAGTTAAAAGTGACGAGTGGCAGGTGAATGATACTGCTAAATTAATTGCCTACTAAGCTAAGCCTTCTAGCTGCTTGAAAACGGGGATGAGCGATTTGCCTTTTTCGCTAAGGTTATATTCGATGTGAAGGGGCTTAAGTTGTATTACTGTTTTATCAAGCAGCCCAATTTCTTCCAATTCTTTTAGTGCTACCGATAGGGTTTGCTTGTTGCTTCCTTCTATCTGCTTTAGCAGGCTGCTAAAGCGCACCGGTCCTTCTACCGCCAGGCGAAATACTTCGGGCTTATACTTACCTGCAAGTTGCTTTAGCAGGCTTTGTGCAGGGCAGGTTTCGTTGGTATCGGTGGTATTTTTTGTGGTCATGTTTTTCTGACTTATTGTTTGGTTGGGCTAATCAATGGAACTTTGCGGTAAATATTAAAACAACATGCTAAGGTCATTAATTACGTTATGTGCTGTGGTGCTTTGTATGAGTGCTTGCAATGGCCAGCAAAAAAGTAAAGCTATGGACAAAGGTAATCCGCTTTTATGCGATCCGGAGAAGGGAATTTGTGAAATAAATACAACACAGGGGCACGCAGGCCATGCACATGTGCAGAAGGGAGAGAAGCCTGTAAAGGTGATATACTTTACCGACCCTATATGTTCATCGTGCTGGGGTATAGAGCCGCAACTGCGTAAACTGAAATTGGAGTATGGTGCCGATGTGGAAGTAGAATACCACATGGGTGGCTTATTGCCCGACTGGAGCTATAACAGTGGCGGCATAAGCAAGCCATCGGACGTGGCGCACCACTGGGACGAGGTGAGCCGCTACTATAAAATGCCGATAGACGGCGATGTGTGGTTGGAAGATCCTCTGCATTCATCTTACCCGCCATCTATAGCGTTTAAGGCAGCGCAGATGCAAGATGAACATAAGGCTGTGCTATATCTACGCGCCATGCGCGAGTTGTTGTTTCTGCAAAAGAAGAACATAACCAAGTGGGAGCATCTATCGGCTGCTGCGGCAAGCGTGGGGCTAGATACTGCCAAGCTGAAGCAAGACTACGAGAGTGGTGTGGCTAAAAAGGCTTTTGAAGCAGATTTGGAGATGGGCCGCAAATTGGGTGTAAGGGGCTTCCCTACCTTGTTTGTAACCGATAGCGTTGGAAAGCAGCAGTATGTGTACGGCTTTAAGCCTTACGAGGAGTTTGAAGCTGCGGTGAAGAAGACATACGCTAAGGCTGAGAAGCTGCCATACGACCATAGCTGGCAGGGCCTATTTGCAAAATACCCCACGCTTACCACGCGCGAATATGCCGAGCTAAGCGGCGTAGGCATACCTGAGGCTGAAAAGCAACTTGAGCAGTTAAAGTTACAGAACGAGCTAAGCAAGCTAGATACCAAGAATGGCCCGCTTTGGCTACGTAAGTAAAATATAAAAGGGGGGCAGTGTAATTTTTTTGAGGTCAGCAGTGATGATAATGGAAGGTTCGGTTGAGCCGGCCCCCCTTTACCCCTAGCTACAAGAAACAGATTATTAAGTACTTACCCATATTGCGTTTTAGTGTATGAGTAAGGAGCAAGAAATATTTTTGTAAATGCATGTATCTTGTGTATATGTGATGTTATAGTTAGCTATATTTAACGCTTTACTAACACACACACTATTAAACAAGCACATGAAGCAGAAATTTTTACTCCTGACTTTGCTAGTGGCAGCCAGTATAGCACAGCTATGGGCGCAGGCGCCACAGGGCATGAACTACCAAGCGGTAGTACGCAATACAAGCGGCCAACCAGTAGGTAACGGCACAGCCGTTGTATTAAGGTTTTCGATACATAACGGTACCGCTACAGGTACAGTAGTGTTTACCGAAAACGTAAACGTAACAGCTAATCAGTTTGGCCTAGTAAGCACTACTATAGGCAGCAGTGGCAACCTAAGCACCGTAAACTGGGGCAACGGCGATAAATTTTTACAAGTAGAAGCCAATGTAAACAATGCTGGCTTTGTAGATATGGGTACTACGCAGCTTATGAGCGTACCGTACGCATTGTATGCCGCTAACAGTGCTGCGGGTCCGCAAGGCCCACAAGGTGTTACTGGTCCGCAAGGTGTAGCTGGCCCTGCAGGTGCACAAGGTAGCACAGGTGTGGCAGGCCCACAAGGCGCTACTGGCGATACTGGTGCCCAAGGCCCGGCAGGTGCTGCTGGTGCACCGGGTGCCCAAGGCCCTACAGGCGATACCGGTGCGCAAGGCCCACAAGGTGTAGCTGGTGCTACCGGTGCTACAGGCGCACAGGGTGCAGCAGGTGCGCAAGGCCCACAAGGCGCCACTGGCGATACTGGCGCACAAGGTCCACAAGGTGTAGCAGGTGCCACTGGCCCTACAGGTGCACAAGGTTTACAAGGTGTAGCAGGCCCACAAGGTGTGGCTGGCGCTACAGGTGCTACTGGCGCTACAGGTGCACAAGGTGTAGCAGGCCCACAAGGTATAGCAGGTGTACAGGGTGTGCAAGGCGTAACTGGCCCTACAGGTGCACAAGGTCCTCAAGGTGTAGCTGGTCCACAAGGTGTGGCAGGTGCACCGGGTGCACAAGGCCCGCAAGGTTTACAGGGTGCGCAAGGTCCACAAGGCAACCCTGGTGCACAAGGTCCGCAGGGTAACGTTGGTCCACAAGGTGCCCCTGGTGCACAAGGCCCACAAGGTGTAGCTGGTGCCACAGGTGCTACTGGTTCTATAAACATGCAAAGGTACTCGCTGGTAGGTACAGCGAGCAGAACTGGTGTAACTAGCAACGTACTTACGGTACAGCCTGGTTTATCACAAACATTTACCACTACCGCTGCCAGTAATGTAACAGTATGGGCTAGCATAGGTGGTTTTATTCCAAGCTCGGTAGATGGCGACCAAACTGTAATAGATATAGTGGTATACTTAGATGGTAACCCATTGCCTACAGGTGGTTGGAACCGTTTTGTGGTAGCTTACCCTGGTATAGGTATGGGCTCGGTAAATACATCGTTTGCACTAGCTGCAGGTACACACACTATTGAACTTAGGACTGCGCGCAACACAGGCAACTGGAGCGTAGATATAGGTGGCAACGGTGTAACCGATGTAAACCCTGGTGAAATGCAGATAATGGTAATTTACTAAAACAGGCAAGTATGAAGAAGATAGCACTAACTTTAATAATGCTTGTAAGTGTAGCTATAGGCTATAGCCAACAGGAAGCAAGTAGTAGCAGAACAGCACCTAAGCAAGCTGCTACCACCACCGCCCCTGTACGAAATGAAAGGCCTGCTACTACCGACCCTAATGCTGCCAAAGCAGCGCGTAAGGTAGAGGCTGCCCCAACCAATAGCAATACTACCATACCAACACGCGAAGCGGTAAACGACCCCAACGCTGCTACTAACAAACGCACTGCACCTAAAGAGTAGGTAAGTGTAATAAAATACCCCTAAAGGGCTTGGCGATTGAGTTCGCTAGGCCCTTTTTTGTTTTATGTGATTACACACATTAAAGGGGGGTACACAGATAACGATAGTTTGAAGTATACGGCAATGAATTGAGGCTGTTAATTGAGGGAGTGTAAAGTGCTGAGATGTTATCGTTTACGATGACATCTCTGATAGACTAAACTTATAAGTTATGCCACTCAAAGATGTCATCTCGCAGAGATAGCATCTTGCCCTAGCTCAGTATATTTTCTATGCACACGGTTTTACTCCGTGTTTAAAATTGTATTGTTTTTGGGTGGCGAAGAATGCGTACAGTAGGAGGGCGCGTGGCAGGTATAAGCAAGGTGGATAAGCACTACAGAACCGCCCCGAATAGTTTTGTATTTTAGCCCCATGGCAAACACAGTTTACGACTATAAGCTACAGCACATAGATGGCAGCGAGCTTGACCTATCGGCCTATAAAGGCAAGAAGATACTATTGGTAAATACTGCCAGCCAATGCGGCCTTACGCCTCAGTATGCGCAGCTACAGGAACTGCACGAAAGCATGAAGGACAAGGTGCAGATAATAGGCCTGCCTTGTAACGACTTCGGTGCGCAAGAGCCTGAGGCGGAGGATAAAATTTCATACTTCTGCGAGGTAAACTACCATATTACCTTTCCGCTAACTAAAAAAATAAAAGTGCTGGGCGATGACAAGCACCCGCTATATAAATACCTAACTGAAAAGAGCATGAACGGCTTGGAGGATAGCGAGGTAAAGTGGAATTTTCAGAAGTATTTGATAAATGAGAATGGGCACTTGCAGAAGGTAATATCGCCTATGGTAGAGCCGCTGAGCGAAGAGTTGATAAGTGAAATAGAGAAGTAGTGGACTTATGGAAATAAATCTAAATAAACTTACTATCGATAACGATGGTTCAAGACTAGATCTTGAGAATAACAATGTATCATTACAAGGTGCCACATTTGGAAAGGTGGAAGTTTTTTTCAAGGATATTGAGATGCATATTATTGAGAAAATAAAGCAATATTCTAATGGGTATATTTTTGGATGTATAGCATGGTTTACTTCTGAAAATATAATTGACGCTTTATCAAAATGCGATAATGTTCAGATAATTATTCAAAAGGAAGACTTTCTTCGACCCGATTTCTCTGATTTGAAAAGTAACATCCTTAGAAGCAAAAAGTATCGTGCATTATACGCAAGGCTTAAATTCAAAACTGATAAATACAGTTGCAGTTATCCAATAAACGAATTGTCTGTATGTGGTGATCCAAGTGTTGACCCCGTTAGATGTGTGGGGCATTTTAATTCAGACAAGAATCGAACGATGCCTAGAGCACATAATAAATTTATGGTTTTCTGCGAAGCTACTACTAACGGTAAAGAAGCATATCGACCGGTGGCTGTATGCACTGGCTCATATAATTACACTATAAATGCTGGTAATTCTTTTGAGAATATTATGTACTTAGAAGATGTGAATGGTAAGAACGAAATTATAAATGCTTATCTGAAAGAGCATCATCAAATTTTTGCATTATCAGAGTCATTAGATTGGACTCATAATTATAGTGAGCCAGAGTTTAGAATTGGCACTTAAAGAAAGAACAAATGCAGTTTAAAGAAGTAATAGGTCAGCACGAGGCGAAGAACAAACTACGCGGCATGGTACAAAGCGGCAAGGTGCCGCATGCCATGATGTTGCTTGGCCCAGAAGGTAACGGCAACCTAGGCATGGCGCTAAGCCTTGCCCAATATATACAGTGCGAAAACCGCACCGATGAAGATAGTTGCGGTACGTGTTCATCGTGCCAAAAGAACCAGAAATTTATACACCCCGATGTATATTTTACTTACCCAGTAGTAAGCCGCAAAAGCGGCGAGCCGCCTATAAGCACCGACTACATAACCGAGTGGCGCAGTGCCTTGGCCGATAACTTTTACATGAACGCCAATGACTGGCTGCAGAACATAGGTGCCGAAAACCGCCAAGGTAACATTACAGTGCGCGAGTGCCACGAGGTAATAAAGCGCATGGGCCTAAAAACCTACGAGAGTACCTATAAGATACAAATAATATGGCTGGCAGAATACCTGAAAGAAGCAGGTAACACGCTACTGAAAATAATAGAGGAGCCTACCGAGAACACCATATTTATATTGGTGGTAGAGAATATAGATATGGTGCTGAACACCGTAATATCGCGCACGCAAATAATAAAGATAAATGCCATAGATGATGCCGATGTGCAGCAGGCACTTAGCGAACGCTACGATATGGATGCCGAGGCCGCCAAGCGCATAGCCCGCATAAGCGATGGCAACTTTAACGCAGCCATGACCTGGGCCAGCGGCGAGGAAAATGCCAACGATAGGCTGCTGCACCGTTGGCTGCTAAGCTGCTACAACTTGAAGCTAAAGCCTAGCAGTGGCAACACCGCCACGCTGAACGAGTGGGTGGAAGAAGCGGCGAAAATGGGCCGCGAGAACCAGAAGATATTCTTGAAGTATGCGCTGTTCTTCTTCCGCGAGTGTACTATGATAGGGCTAACGGGCCAAAGCCAAAAGCTAGATGGCGAGGAGCTGAAATTTGCCACGGGCTTATCGAAGCGCCTGGGTGTAGAGCAGTTTGAAACATTGAACAAACTCATTAACCTGGTGCATTATCACATTGAGCGCAACGCCAACCCTAAGATACTATTGATGAGTACCTCATTCAAAATAGCATCAGTATTTAAGGGCGAGGAAGTAGAAGTGGCTTAAGCAGTACTTATTTAGCGTCCCACTTTTTAGCAAAGTCAAGCATTACCACCTTTAGGTGTTCCAGGGCCTCAGGCTCTATGTTTTCGGGTACATCGTGACGGGTGTGGTAGGTAAAGTCATGCTTATCGCTATCCATACCTATTACGGTTATACTAGGTATGCCCACCTTGGCAAAGCTCTGTGCATCGCTACCGCCTATAGGTGCCATACCCATTTTGTACTTTATACTATTGGCATCAAAGCTTTCTTGCAGCTTTTTTATAATAACCGGTGAGTGTACTATACCGCTCAATAGCTCGCGGCCTATAATGGTAAGCTGGCTGGCTTGGCGTACGTTGTCTATGTTTATCAAGTGCGCATTTTCTTTGTGCAGTTCCGCTTTACGCGACTGCGCATAATAGCGCGAACCCATCAATCCCTTCTCTTCGCTGCCAAAGCTTAGGAAACGTATACGGGTATTTTTAAGCA
>JAFDYM010000061.1 GCA_018267435.1 Bacteroidota bacterium
AGGGCTAAAATTGTTTCGACAACAATTTTAGCCCTTTTAACGTGTGTATTTATATAGATACACTCCTGTCTATATCTTGCTACATTATTGCGCAGTTATACCTGTGCAGAAGCATCTCATTTCGCCATCTAACCTGCTTGTGGTGTAAATGGCCAAACCTTTCATTACTGTGTTGGGAGGGCAGCTAGATATGTGCCATACATCATCAAAGCCTGTTGCATAAGGTACTGATAATGCTGTTTCTATACCTATACCGTTATTGGTGGTAGTGTAGCCTGCGGCCAATGCCGAGCATCTTACTTTTAAGTTTCCTTCATACTCGCCGCCACTATATATTTCTACGCCTGTCACTACTTCATTATCTGCACAGTTGCATTGCTGCAAGCAGTTGTCGCAAGTACCCATAGTGCCTGTAGCTGTACCCGAAGCTGACGCTGCGGCATTCAAACCTCTCCACTGGTGGCTATTGGTAATTATATTGTCCATCAATACACCGTTCCCTTTAAGTCCGCCATCAAAATAATCTCCACTAGCATATATAGAAACGTTGGTAAGTGCGTAGTAATCGTCTAACTGCAAGCGGTGGTATTGGTTGTCAGGGCCATTTATGGCTACATCTGTTACATAGCCAGAACTAGAAGATTTTGCAATTCGATACTGTAAAGTACTTGCAAGAAACGTATTGCCAATTACTGACTTTCGGGCTAATATGTTCGCACCTTCATTTACCCCTAGTGCAGGGTCGCCGATAGGCGTAGATAAGCCTGAATGCCTAGTGCCTGTGGCTACAAAGCTGCCGTCTATCAAAAAGCCGCGTATCTCTGCGTATGGTGCATTTGCATTATCGCTAAACTGTGCCTCTACTGCTTTAGATGCATTAATTCCCGCACTTGCACCTTCAAATATAGCTGCGTATGGTCTGCGCGAACCGCCAGGTGTGGTCCAGCGGGCAGTATATAAGCCTAGGCGGTTGAATGCGTTTTTGAGATTAGTGGTTAACTGTCCTTCCCACGCATCATAGCTTGTTAGAATACCTATTTGGCTGTTGGTTATACCATTTAATGCTGCTGCTAGGTTATTGGCCGCAGTTACATCTCCATAGCAATCATAGTTTGTGTTCGATACCAAGCCATGGTTGCTTTTGTTTATAATGGTAAGGGTTAAACCCCTGCCAGTAGCTGTATTGTAATATTCGTTGGCGCCTATACGCAACACCCTATTAGTGTTATTGTTTAAGCCGCTACCACGTATGTATACCGCATCTATCAAAGGTATTGTGCCGTTGGTAGTAAGGTCGCCTGCTGCATTGGCATATACTTGCCTTAAGCCCGTGCCTGCAAGCGCCGCTATGTTTACACCGCCGCTGCCGTTTACCGTTACCCTATCCGCACCATTGGTACGTAATTTAAGCAAGCCTGTGCCTTTCGACTGTAGGTTCAGATCTTGTGTAGCGTTGGTGCCCGATGCATATATGGTGTTGTACCCTATGCCTATGCCTTGGGTAAGGTTATCGTGCCTAAAGTCTATGCCTCCATCACTACTTAATCCGCTACCAAAGCTGCCGCTTACGAATAAGGCCTTACCATCGTCGTTTGTTCCTGCATCGGTTCCATTTAACTGTATGGTCAATCTCGCGCCTGGGTTAGTTGTGCCTATACCTATGTTTCCCCCGTTGTTGTGTATGTTGCTGCTGTTCACTATCCAACTGCTGCCATTCCAGTATGGGGTATTGCCCGCTGTTGAACCATTGGCTAAAAAGCCTGTGGGTCCTTGTGCTCCTGCAGGGCCTTGTGCGCCTGCTGCACCAACTGGCCCTTGTATGCCTTGCGGACCTTGTGCGCCAGCGGCACCAGCAGGTCCTTGTATACCTTGGGGGCCTTGCGCTCCAGCAGTACCTGCTGGTCCTTGAATGCCTTGGCTACCTGTAGGCCCGGTAGGCCCTTGTGCACCTGGGGTGCCCGCTACTCCTTGAATACCTTGATTGCCTGTAGGGCCAGTAGGCCCTTGTGCACCTGCGGTACCTGCCGCCCCTTGTGGACCAGCCGGGCCTTGAGGACCAACTGCTGTTTGCCATACCGTACCATCGAAAAAGTTGAACTGATTGGTAGAGGTATTGTATATAAGCAATCCATTGGTAGGGCTGCCTATGGCATTGCGTTGTGTGGTGCTCATACGTGGTACTAGTATACCTTGTGTGGTTGAGTTTACATCAAGCGCTGCTTTGCTATCGGGGTTAGTTGTGCCTATACCTACAGGTCCTTCAATAATGGCACCGTTGGTAGGGGCGGCTACTGAGCCTGCATAGCCACTACCTATAGTTAACCCGCCATTTATGTCTAGCTTGCTTTTGGGGTCGTTAGTGCCAATACCTACATTTTGCTGTGCATACGTGCCCAAGTAGGCAACCATTAAGGCTGCCATAGAGAGAAATTTTTTCATAAAACGTTTGTTTTAAGGTTGGTGTTGGTCCTCTGTATTGTTTTATTTAGTTGGTATCATATTCCCAGATCAAATCAATAAAATATGCTATGTCGTCTTCTATATGGCAGTCGGAAGCTGTACAGCCGGCATTATCGTTTACATAAAAACCAGCGTGCAATCTTTGGCCTGCCGAAAATGTAAAGTTTTGTGATGATACATCTATCGTACCTACTTGATTTTCCGATAGGTTTAGAAAGCCGTTTGATATATATAGGGTAGCATCGGCATACATTACAAACCTTGCCGAAAAGTCAGGAATTGTATTGCTGTTAGAGTTGTCTCCTACACGTACTACCACTTTGATCAACTTTCCATTATATGGGGCCACCCATGCTTGCCTCCAGTTGTTGCCGTTGTTAGATAAGCCGCTTGTAGTTGCATCGTCTTCTCCTTCTGCGCCTGGTGCTGGGAACCACGAAGTGTTATCGCCATTAATGTAATCGGGCACGCTGTAATTGTGATAAGTAATGTGGCGGAATTTTCCCGTTTGCGAACCTGTAAAGTTATTCGAGCCACGGGTAGCAATTTCGTTCCAGCCTGGGTTTACAGTGCCCGTACCTTCTATTTTTCTAAAGAATAGTCTGTCGTTGTCTCTATAACTGGCGGCTATTTGTAGTTGGTGGTTGTTGCCAGTATTGGCATGGCGGGTTGTTATCAAGTGCGTCCAGCTATGCGATTGGTCTGGCACATCGCCAGTTATTGCTGCGCCACCATCTTGGTAAAAGCCCGACTTAAGCGGCACACCGAAATCGGTAATGGTAGTTTCGTATCCTAGAAAAGCATTTCCTTCTATATCAAGGTTCGCACCAGGGTTGTTGGTGCCTATACCTACGTTGCCACCTGTTATGGCAAGTTCGTTACCGTTTTCAAGTGTCATATCTATGTAATTGCCAGGGCTACCCCAGCCAAAATACATGCCACGTGTACCAGCCGAGTTGCGCCATTCTATATATGGAAACCTTGTATTGCTGCCAGCAGCTTGCATGCTTAGGTTATCGCTATTAAAAGTATAAGTAGCTGTGGCTTGCGAAATGATAGCACTACCTGTTACGTGTAGCTTGGCCCCAGGGCCAGTATTGCCTATACCTACGTTGCCACCGTTATTATATATGTTGCTGCTGTTTACTATCCACGATGAGCCGTTCCAATAAGGAGTGTTGCCTGCGGCGCTGCCACTTGATAGTAAGCCAGCAGGACCTTGAGGACCAGCAGGTCCTTGTGCTCCTGCTGCACCCGCCGTACCTTGTGGGCCTGCCGGGCCCGCTACGCCTTGTATACCTTGTGGCCCTTGCGCACCTGCGGCCCCAGCTACGCCCTGTGCACCTTGGCTACCTGTTGGGCCTGTAGGGCCTTGCGCACCTACTGCACCCGCCGTACCTTGTGGGCCAGCTGGACCTGCTACACCCTGTATACCTTGAGGGCCTTGTGCTCCAGCAATACCCGCTGGGCCTTGAATGCCTTGGCTACCTGTGGGGCCGGTAGGGCCCTGTGCACCTATGCTACCTGCTGCACCTGTGGGGCCCTGTGGGCCCACAGCTGTCTGCCATGCACTGCCATCAAAGTAGTTGAACTGGTTTGTAGATGTGTTATATATCAGCAAGCCGTTACTAGGGCTAAGTATGGCATTGCGCTGGCTAGTACTCATGCGTGGCACTAGCATGCCCTGTGTGGTTGAATTTACATCTAATATTGCTTTGCTATCAGGTGCGGAAGTACCAATGCCTACTGTCCCCTCTATTATAGCTCC
>JAFDYM010000062.1 GCA_018267435.1 Bacteroidota bacterium
AACTCAACCCCTAACCCCTTCTCTTTAAAAAGAGAAGGGGGGACAGTTTAGCCCCCCTTCGTAAGTTTATCGCTAATAAATTAATAGTCTTCCCTACCCCTACCTATTATGTAGTGTAGGCCTACCATCAAGCCGAAACGGGCATTGTAGCTGCGGTGGTATTCTACATCGTTCTGGCTATACCAGCCTAGGTCCTGTAGCTTTTTACCGTTTATATCCGTTAGGCCTTGGTACACGTTTAGGCCCACTTCTACATACAGGTGGTCGGTGCAATATATATCTGTACCTAGCTGCAAGGCTATACCCATATCAAAGGTCCTGAACTTTTCGTTGGTTTTAAAGTTAGCCGTAGGGCTGTATACATACTCAAAGTCTGCCACCTGCACATTTTCCTGCGCAAAGGTGCGGAAGCCAAACTGTGGGCCTATAGCTGCAAAGAATTTTGCCACACGGCCCTTCTTGGTCATTACTTTTACCAGCACAGGTATTTGAAAGTAGCTCAACTTTATTTGGCGCTTTACATTTACACGCTCGCTAGGCGAACCGAATGTATCTTCAGGTATTATAGCAGGTCCCTCAAAGTTGTCCTCATACTTTTGGCCGGCAGTGCTGTATTGTAGTTCTACCTTTAAGCCTACAAAGCGGTTGAAGTTATAGCCTAGAGTAATACCGCCATTACCGCCCCAGGTAGGCAGGTAGTCCATTTCCGACGTACGGATAACAGGGTTTTGGAACGGCGCCAAAGTACCGTAGTTGTTCTGGGTATATATCCAGGTGCTATTGAAGGTACCCGATACACCTATATCGAAACCGGTTTGCGCTTGTGCTGCAAACACTAAAGTAAGTAGGCTAAGTAGTGCGTATATCTTCTTCATATTATCAGGGGCTATATTAGGTGCTGTAAATATTACACAAAACCCGCCGATGTGCAAGTTCATTTTTGTTAGCCATAGATTAGCAGATTAATACAGAATACAATTTGATTAAACACGGAGAAAAGCCGAGAACATAGAGAAATACAAATGTCGCAGATGACGCTGATTGTTATGATTAAATAAGATCAGTGTTAATCTGTAAAATCCCACTGAATCGGTGTAATCACATAAAACAAAAAAGCCCCAACTTGCGTTAGGGCTTCCTTTATAGCATTGAAGTAATTGATTACTTCGCGTATTTCTTCTTGAATTTATCGATACGACCTGCGGTATCAACAAACTTCATTTTACCAGTGTAGAACGGGTGAGATTCGTTCGATATCTCCAATTTGATTAGAGGATATTCGTTACCGTCTTCCCATTTAGTAGTTTCTTTAGTGTTAGCTGTGCTTTTGCCCAACCATGATTTATCTAGAGATATATCTTTAAATACTACGGTACGGTAATTTGAAGGATGGATGTCTTTTTTCATAACCTTATTTACATTTTCGGACGGCAAAAATAATAATTCTGCCGTAAATAAAAATAGTGTGGGTAAAAATTAATTTTCTGCCTGTTTTGCGCGCTTGGCATACGCATGTAGCTCATTTTCAATAAACTCCAACACAGCATCGCGGCCATTATTCTTTTCGCTGCTGGTAATAAAGCATGGCGGCAGGGTATCCCAAGTCTTTAACAGCTCGTTTTTAAAGTTCTGTACGTTCATACTTACATCGCGGCTGCCAGGCTTATCGGCCTTGGTAAACACTATGGCTACGGGTACATTGTTCTCGCCCATCCAGTTTATAAAGTCAAGGTCTATTTGCTGCGGCGGTATGCGCGAATCGATTAGCTGGAACATAACCAGCAACTGCTCGCGCTTTAGCACGTAGTTGCGTATCATGGCCGTCCACTTGGCGCGCTGCTCGCGCGATATTTTGGCGTAGCCATAGCCCGGCAAATCCACAAAGTTGAATTCCTTATTAATCTTAAAAAAGTTAATCATTTGGGTTTTGCCCGGTGTTACCGATACTTTTACAAGCTTTTTACGCTGTGTAAGATAATTGATAAGCGATGACTTGCCCACGTTGCTGCGCCCTATAAAGGCGAACTCGGGCACGGCCTCGGTAGGGCATTTTTCGGCGTAAAGGAAACTACCTACGTAGTCGGAAGTTTTAATCAACATGGTGCAAAGATGCTATCTTTCATTTATTTACACTATAAAAGGCTATTTTTGCCGCGCAAATGACTAAAGTAGTTACACCATACAACGACCAAAACCGCACCAAAAAGGAGCAGGTAGAGGAAATGTTCGACAACATAGCGCATAAGTACGATTTTTTGAACCACGTACTATCGCTGGGCATAGATATAACATGGCGCAAAAAGGCCGTGAAGCACATAGGTAAAAGCAATCCTAAAACTATATTGGACGTAGCATCGGGTACAGGCGACTTTGCCTTTGAGGCACTGAGCTTAAACCCAGATAAGGTTACTGGCTACGACCTATCGGAAGGCATGATAAAGTTTGGCCGCGAGAAGGCTGTAAAGCAAGGCGTGCAAGATAAGGTAGTGTTCATTAAAGGCGATTCGGAAAGAATGCCTTTTGATGATAACAGTTTCGATGCCATAACCGTAGGCTTCGGCGTGCGAAACTTTGAGAACCTGAATGCAGGCCTAGCCGAAATGTACCGCGTACTTAAGCCGGGTGGTAGCGTAGCTATACTTGAAGCCAGTCAACCGCCGAATGCAATAATCCGTTGGTTTTTCAGTTTATACTTCAGCAATATAGTACCCTTTATAGGCAAGCTGGTATCAGGCGATGGCAGGGCGTATTCGTACCTACCCGAATCTGTTAAGGCTTTCCCTGAGGGTTTGGAGTTCGTAAAAATTTGTGAGAATATTGGCTTTGAAAACGCTAAATGGCAGCCACTTACTTTTGGCGCCTGCGCCATGTATACCATGACGAAGAAGTAAGCAGCCATTAAACCGAGGAAATGAAAAAACACGTTTTAGTATCTATCATATTATTGCTGAGCCTAATGGGCAAGGCGCAGTTCAACTACCACGAAATGGGCAAGAAGAGCATATACTTTGGTATAGCGCTTGGCGGCAACGTGGGCGACTTTAAGCTGATACATACTAAACAAATGGCTGTGAATGACAGCATACGTTATTTCCGCAGCAAGATAGGCCCAGGCTTCAACCTAGGTATTATAGCCAACTACCAGTTCCACCGCTATTTCGATTTAAGGTTTATACCTACACTATCGTTCAGCGACAAGGCCATAGAGTACGAGGACCTGAACCATAACATACAGAAGAAAACGTTATCATCTATCTACCTAGATTTCCCTTTGCAGATACGCTTTAAGTCGGACCCAATAAAGGACTTTCGTATATATGTAATAGCAGGTGTGCGATACGATTATGACTTAGCATCGAACGTAAAAAGCCGCAAGGCCGACGACATCATCCGCCTAAACCGACACGATGCCGCTGCAGAGTACGGCATAGGCTTTATGATTTACTTCCCATACTTCATACTATCGCCTGAGTTTAAGGTAAGCCACGGCTTTATAAACGTACACGCGCCCAGCCCAGGCTTGATATACTCGCGCGTAATAGAGCGCATGTACTCGCGTACCTTTACCTTTACCATTAACCTTGAAGGTTAAAACTTTGTGCTTGCAGCCTTCGGCGGGCTTATTATATTTACAACATTAATAGCTGCGTAATATGAAAAAAGTATTGTTGGCCTGCCTGGCACTAACCATGATGGTAACACTGTATAGCTGCAAAAAATGCTTTACATGTACTAACGAATGTACCCGCTGTGCCATAGTGGTAAACCAACATACCTTTGAGCGCACCTACTGCACTACCGATACGCCTTCTACTAATACCATGTCAACCTATCGCGCTAAAATAGCTGCCGATAGTGCTGATGGCTACACTTGTACCGTAGTTAACGCAACCTATAGCGACGACTACTGCACCAACAAGCCAGGCGAAGACCCATACAAGACTTACTACAACGCAGGTGGTAAAATAACTTGTACGGAGAAGTAGTAAGTTTAGTACTTAGCGTATTATCCCTAGCGGGATTCTTGTCCTTTTTACATCCTATTTTCTACCAACATATCGTCCCTAACGGGACTAGCCGCGTAGCGGCGGACTGTTTGTAGTCGTCATATCACCATAATATACAAGCCACGTAGTGGCGCACCATAAATAGCATGGTTCGCCGCTACGCGGCTTTACACATTAATATGCTATTTTCTACAGACGGTACGTGCCTACGGCACTTGAAGAAAGTTGAACGATGGTAAAACACCTACAATGTCCAATCAATTGGCTGTTTGCCTTGCTTAGTTAGAAGTTCATTTGTTTTGCTAAAGTGCCTGTTGCCAAAAAATTTAGTGGCCGAGAATGGCGAAGGGTGCGCCGAGGTTAGTATGTGATGCTTGTTGCCGTCTATCAAGGCCGCTTTGTTCTGCGCAAACTTACCCCATAGTATAAACACTATCCCCTCCTTCTTATCGCTTATTGTTTTCACCACTGCATCGGTAAAGGTGTACCAGCCAAAATCAGCATGGCTATTGGGTTCGCCCTCGTTTACCGATAGTGCTGCGTTCAATAGTAACACGCCCTGCTTGGCCCATTTTTCAAGGTTGCCATGGTTGGGTATGGGCATGCCTATATCGGTACGCAGCTCCTTATAGATGTTTACCAGCGATGGCGGGGGCTTAATACCATACGGCACCGAAAACGATAGGCCATGCGCCTGCCCCGCACCGTGGTAAGGGTCCTGCCCTATTATTACCACTTTCAGCTCATCGAAATGTGTTAAGTTAAAGGCATTGAACACTAAATCATCAGGTGGATACACGTGTTTACCCGCAATCTTTTGCTCCTCTATTTTATTCAGAAGCTGACGATAATAAGGCTTACCAAATTCCTCTTGCAGGGCTTGCTTCCAAGTATCGTGTATATGTACCAGTGCGCTCATAATTGTTACGCGGTGTTTCTACAAATATGTTTAGAAAGAGGGAGAACTACATAATAGTTCTTTATATTGTATCTAAAAAAATGAACTTCAATTCAATAAACTTACAAGCAGGGCTCAACTTATTAAGTATTGTAGATGATGAAATTTCGCATAGACGAGAGTTATGGCAAAAGTCAATACAAGACTTGATTATTAATACACTTAAAGTTGTAAAATCAAACAATCCTACCCTTGGCTTAGTAATTAGCAAGTTAAGAGGAGGTGAAAACAATGAGATAGTTGAATTGAAATTTACAGACAAACAATCAGGCTTAAAGCATATCGTAAATTCAACTACGCAGGACATCTTGATCAAAGGAGCAGTTCTTCTCTTCTCACAAACATTTAATGGAAAGATTTTAGTAAGCTATAAACTTCCTTATTTATCAAATCAGACAGAAACAGATTTACAGCCTCTGAAAACGATAGAGCCAGACTCTCTAACGCAAGATGATATTGAAGATTGCTTATCTACTTTTATAGTATGCGTCTACAATTGGTACAATTCAGAATAGCATCTCCTTGCCATCTCCCTAAATTTCATTACTTTCGCCGCGCTGTTAAATGGCCCGGTAGCTCAGCTGGATAGAGCAATAGCCTTCTAAGCTATGGGTCAGGGGTTCGAATCCCTTCCGGGTCACCACTTAACACTTATAAAACCCGCCTAATA
>JAFDYM010000063.1 GCA_018267435.1 Bacteroidota bacterium
CATAAGGCGGACGGAAATCAAAGCCCCATTGGCTTATACAGTGCGCTTCATCTACTGCTAGCAGGCATATTTTCATTTGCTGCATACGCGTGCGAAAGTCCTCGGTAGCCAAGCGCTCGGGCGATATGTACAGAAACTTATAGTTGCCATACACGCAGTTATCTAGTAGCGTATCAATTTGCCTATATGCCATGCCTGTGTAAATAGCCGCTGCCTTAATGCCCTTCTTGTTCAGGTGCATTACCTGGTCCTTCATCAAGGCAATCAATGGCGATACTACAAGGCAAATGCCATCCATAGCCATAGCAGGTACCTGAAAGCAGATAGACTTGCCGCCACCTGTTGGCAACAGCGCAAGGGTATCCTTACCCGCCAGCACGCTTTCTATTATTTGCTGCTGCGGTTCGCGAAATGTATGGTAGCCCCAATACTGTTTTAGTATTTGCTGTATGTTCGGCACTGGGTAAAAATAAGAATGTAGCCTGTATGTTAGGCAAATGCTGCTATTTTCGCGGCATGAATAGGAAGGACCTGCTACAACTTATCATTAAAAAGCAATCGCTGCTTTGTGTTGGCTTAGATACCGACATTGATTTAATTCCAAAACATTTGTTGAAATACGAAGACCCTATTTTCGAGTTCAACAAGCAGATAATAGACGCTACAATAGATACCGCAGTGGCTTACAAGCCCAACCTTGCCTTCTACGAAAGTAGGGGCATAGAAGGCTGGAAGAGCTTGGAGAAAACCATGCAATACCTCAACCAATTTAAAGGCAAGGCATTTACCATAGCCGATGCCAAGCGTGGCGATATAGGCAACACCAGCAAGATGTACGCCAAGGCCTTCTTCGAGTGGATGGACTTTGATAGCGTAACTGTAGCGCCCTATATGGGTGCCGATTCGGTAAAACCGTTTTTGGAATACAAAGATAAGTGGGTGATACTGCTTGGGCTTACCAGCAATGCGGGCAGTGCCGATTTTCAATTTAGCGAAACAGGCGAAGGTAAACTGTACGAAAAAGTGATACGCAAGGCCCAGGAGTGGGGTACGCCCGACCAATTGATGTTTGTAATAGGAGCTACGCATCCTGAACAGTTTGTAAGCATACGCAACATAGCGCCCGAACACTTTTACCTAGTGCCTGGGGTAGGTGCACAAGGCGGCGATATCAACCAAATTTGCCAAAATGGTTTAAATAATCATGGTGGGCTATTGATAAACAGCACCCGTGCCATTATATATGCTAGTAAGGGCGAAGACTTTGCCGAGAAGGCCCGCCAATGTGCATTAGATGCTACACAAACTATGGCGCCATATGTAAAAAGCCTTACAGCCTAATAGAATATTAAATACATTTACCCTATTAAGACTAAACAACCATGAAAAAAATCCTGCTTTCAACCCTATTAGCTACTGCCTGTTTCATAGGCAGCCTAAGTGCGCAAGATGCCTTTGAAGTACAAATGAAGGCTTACAAACTAGCATTGAAAAACTACGACCTAAGGGCTGCCACCAATAGCGTATATGTAATGATGGCCCTTAAGCCTGAGCGTGTAGATTTGAACGACTCGTTGGCCTTATTGTATTTTGCTGGCGAACGCTATGGCCAAGCTTACATAATTGGCGAAGAAATATTGAAAGCCAACCCTAACCGCAAAGATATGTTGGAACTGGTGGCAGTAAGCAAACAGAATCTTGGTATGGTAAAGGAGTCGCTAGCTGATTACGAGAAACTATACTCTGCTGATAAAGGTATTTACTACCTGTATCAGATAGCTACTTTGCAATACCAGCTTAAGCGCTACGGCGAGTGTGTGGCTTCATTGGATCAAATCATCAACAACCCGGAGAGTGCGCAGCAAAAGGTAAACATAATGCTACAAGGCGGCTCGCAAGATGTACCTATGAAGGCCGCAGCACTTAATGTAAAAGGTATTTGTGCCCTTGAACTTAACCAGGAAGATGCCGCAAAAGATAACTTTAATAAGGCATTGGAAGTGTTTCCTGACTTTGTATTGCCTAAAGGCAACTTAGAAATGATAGCTAAGCAAAAAGCACAAGCTAAACCAGCTAGCACTACCTCTACAGCACCTAAAACTACCACTACTACTACCAAGCCAACTACTGCGCCTAAATAGTTAGCTGTGTAGCAACAATATTGAAATGCCTATCTCGAAAGAGATGGGCATTTTTCGTTTAATAAAGCTCGCCCCCGACTCCACTCTTTTCAAAGAGAGGGGTGAAAGTTTGCGCTAAAGACTAAACTGTTCCCTTCTCTTTTTAAAGAGAAGGGTTAGGGATGAGTTTTGTTGAAGGGGCTTCCTATATTCGTCCTATGGATATTTCATACATTATTAACCACCTAGGCGAGGAGCGCGAAAACTACTTTGGTGCTGTTGCCCCACCTATTATTCAAACCAGCAATTTTGCATTTAAAGATGTAGCTAGCCTGCGCCAGGCATTTACCGATGAGAAGAATACCTCGGTATATAGCCGCGGTACTAACCCTACGGTAGATATGCTGTGTAAGAAGATAGCAGCCTTAGCAGGCGCCGATGATGCGCTGGTGTTTGCCAGTGGTACTGCTGCCCTGGCAGCGGCTATTATGGCCAATGTAAAGGCCGGCAGCCATGTGGTGTGCGTCAATAATCCATATAGCTGGACGAGTAATTTGCTACAAAAGTTTCTACCAAAGTTTGGAGTGGAGCATACCATGATAGATGGCACCGATGCGCAGAACTATGCCAAAGCTGCCAAGTGTAATACAAGCCTGTTTATATTGGAAAGCCCTAATTCGCTATCGTTCCAATTACAGGATATAAAAGCCATAGTTGCCATAGCTAAGGAGCGCGGTATAGCCACCATGATAGACAATACCTATTGTACTTCGTTAGGGCAACGCTGTATTGAAATGGGCATAGATATAGAGGTACACTCGGCAAGTAAATATTATAGCGGCCATAGCGATGTAGTGGCAGGCTTTGTTATCAGCAGCAAACAGATAATAGAGCGTATGTTCCATGCCGAGTTGATGAACGTGGGTGCAATTATATCTCCGCAAAATGCTTGGCTATTGCTGCGCGGCTTACGCACCCTGCCTATGCGCTTGGATAGGATAAAGAAGACTACAGAAGAGGTGGTAGCATTTATGAAGGCTCACCCATTGGTAGAAAAAGTTACTTATCCCTTCGATGAATCTTTTCCGCAGCACGCATTGGCTAAAGAGCAAATGCTGTGGTGTGGCGGCTTGTTCAATATACTGCTAAAGGCGAAAGATGTAGATACGGTTGAGCGATTCTGCGATAGCTTGAAACACTTCCTAATGGCAGTATCGTGGGGCGGGCACGAGTCTCTCGTTATACCTGCCTGTAGCTTCTATAGCAAAGATTATACTGGTGAGCGTGTGCATCCTTACAACCTTATCCGTTTCTACATAGGGCTTGAGGATGCAGATTTTTTAACAGCAGATTTGAAACAAGCGCTCGCCAAAATCGAATAACAGGATTAGCTTAATCCCTAACCCGCAGGAAATGGGAAAGTTATCGGGCATCCCTGTTTACCGGTCAGGCAACAGGCTGCCCTTTTTTGTTTTTAGTAATTGCTATCTTTAAGTATGCTGCATAGGCTTTCTGCTTTTATTGTTTTGTTGGCAACAGCTATAAGCGCTGTAGGGCAAAGCTATACATCGTTGGAGGAAGCATTAAAGAACCCAATGGCAGTTAAAACGCTCGACCTGAGCAACCAGCAGCTAACCGAGCTATCGGCTGATATAGCCAAGCTTACAGCGCTTGAAAAGCTAGACTTGAGTGATAACAAACTAAGTGCATTGCCTAAAGAAATTACCGCGCTTACTAAGCTTAAATTTCTACTAATAACTAAGAATGAGTTTGCTGTATTACCTGCTGAAATATG
>JAFDYM010000064.1 GCA_018267435.1 Bacteroidota bacterium
AAGCTGAGGTAGAGTTTATCCGCCAATGGACCATGTATGGTGCCAAGAAAACCTACACTGGCAGCGAACCAAAACCAAACTGGCAATTGGTAAGCGACTACTACGCTAACTCAAGCTCGATAGACTTTTTACCTAAACCGGATAGGCCAAACCCTAGCGAAGGTTTGCAGTTCCGCATGGGTCCTGTGTTTCTACCTATTACAGGCGAAACAGAGCAAGAATGGATGCTACAGCAGGAAGTTAACTTCCCTGTAGTACCAGAGGTAGCACGCATAGTTGGTTTTATGAACCAACAATCTCACCACTTGTTGCTGTTTCAATGGGATGACTCGCTAGCGGCTGCCGACCGTGGCTGGGGCATGAAGAAAGTAAGCATCACAACTGGCACAACCTCTTTCGATGGCGATAAGCTTTTAACCAGTGCGTGGCAAGATGACGAAGAGTTTGTTCTGCCTACAGGTACGGCACTTTTCTGGGATCAGAAGACTTACCTAGACATGAACTACCACGTAAAGAACTATAACGCCACAGGTATATTGCCTTGCGACTTTTACTACAACGTATACTTTAAGCCGCGTAGCAGCAGTACTATTGAGATGAAGGCAAACCTTGTAAACAATGCCACATTACTATTGCCACAAGGTGAACAAACACGCGACTATGATGACCCAGACAACAATAGCAGCCAAAAAGAATGGCGTTATATATGGACTATGACCAGCCACGCCCATAAATATGGTACTGACTATGACATATACGTACGCGATACTACTGGCGTTATAACCGACAAGGTATACGAAGGTTTTTACGATTACAAAAATGACTACGACCGTGGATACTACGACTGGGAACACCCAGCTACCCGTACCATCAACGAGTTTTTGCCTGTTAAGTTTGGCAAGCACAACAATAAAAAAGCAGGTTTGGTGGCCCGTACAAAATGGCAAGTAGATGAGCCATTGGTTACTTTCGGTTTTACTACGGCTGATGAGATGCAACTGTTCTACTACTTCTACACTACTGAGCTGCCAGAAGTAACTACAGCCATCAACGATGTTGATGCAAAGAAAATACAGTTCAACATAATGCCTAACCCAATGAGCAACAGCGGCAAGCTGGTTTATACATTGGAAGAAGCTGCTACTGTAGAAGCAAGCGTAGTAGATATAACTGGAAAGCTAGTAGCTGAACTAGGCAAGGAGAGCCAAACAGAAGGTACACATGCTATAACCATAGGCAACGGTGGTGAACTAGCTAAAGGTATATACTTTGCCCGCCTAAATGTAAATGGTAACATATACACCAAAAAGTTTGTAGTAGCTGACTAGGCTATAACTAGCACATAATGCAAAACAAAACGCCCCGTTTCTAACTAAGAAATGGGGCGTTTTGTTTTGCATTACTCTGCTGGGTAAAAGCCAACAGGAAAAACGCACATGGTGCAAAGCAGTAAGCTAAGTGCGCTACAGCACCGCGTTAAAAAATTAACCCCTCCTATCATTGTACTTGCGCACTAACATCCTATCAACCGCTATACCCAACCATATTCCTAAGATGATTGTAAGAGCGATGTTAAACCAATTCTGTTCAGGGTGATAACCATTTTGTGGAGCTAATGCATAGAACAAAGACATGAGCAATGGCATATCGTGGTTATGATAATAACACTCATCAGGAATCAATACAGCCGTTATACCAATGTTTAATGTAATGACTAAAACAATGCCTAACAAGCACGAGATTAAATACATAAACAAGGCAGAAGCAATGCGCCACATGTTATATCACCTTCTCTATTTCCAATTCATCTTCCTTATCGTACACATCGTTGTAAAAGCGCAAAACGCCTGCTGCATCTACATCGGCAGTCATGTATAATATCAATACTGGGAACTTATTGCTAAGTGGAAAGCTCTTAGGTTTCTGGTCTTTTAAGCATTGCTGCAGCTGGGCATTGGTTGTTGAGTCAAGGCCGTTATCCAGCACATAGTTGGCAAGCTCAAGCGGCTTTTCCACCCGTATGCAGCCGTGGCTCATAAAGCGGTTCTTGTTGCCGAACAGGTCGCGCCTATTGGTATCGTGTAGATATATGCTAAAAGGCGAGTTTAAGTCGAATTTAAGCACACCTAGCGAGTTATCGCAGCCTGTACCTTGGCGTATGGTAAAAGGGAAATTCTTAGCTGTGTATTGGCTCCAATTTATCTTGGCAGGGTCAAGCACATTACCGCTTTTATCAAGCACCTGCATATTGTTATTTTCTAGGTAGCGTATATCCTTCTTTATCTTCGGTAGCATTTCCTTGCTGGTTATACTGTAAGGTGCAGTCCAATAAGGGTAAGCTATTACGCGCGTAATATATGCCGTAAAAGATGGCGTTTGCGTGGTGGTTTTACCTACTATTACGCGCATACTCATATCTACTGCGCTATCGTGGTTTATAACCTGTAGGCGCGCGGCAGGTATGTTTACCAGTATAAATTCGCGCTCCTTTAGGCGGCCGGTCCAGCGCCAGTAGTTAAGGCTTTCCTTTACCTGTGCCATGCGCGTAGGCAGGGCAAAGTTTAAGGCTGCCAAGGTTTTCGCATCTAACTTGCCAGTAGTATCTAGGCTCATCATTCTTTGGAAGGTAACCAGATAAGGACGTAACTGAGCGGCCACCGTAGTATCGTTAACCAGCGAATCGGCTACTATACCGTAAAAGCGTAGCTTAACCGCCGCAGCCATTACATTGCTGTTGCTAGCCTTTAAAGTATCGGCACCTGGGTACGACTTAAGGAAACCACGCATATCGTTTAAGCGTGTTTTCATGATACGATACTGCTCAATTGGCGGTTCTATGCTGGCAAGCGTTCTGCGCCAGTTGCCATGGGTTAACAGCTCATTGTACACGTTTAGTATGCGCGTAGAATCGATATTGTAGCTAACGCCATTAAACTCCGTTTTTATCTCCTTACCATAGGCTATGTTGTACAAAAACGATAGTGCAGCATCGGTAAATATCAATTCGCTCTCCTCCTTATACTGCTCAAAGTCGAAGCCTGGAGTTTTTGCTAGCGAGTCATACTTAGCTACATAGTCAGCGTGGTAATCTTTGGGGTCAAGGCCAAGGCTATCGGCATAGTTTAGCATCATTACCAGCATATGGCGAAACTTGATGTTTGCCATACTAGGGTCGGTCCACATACCATCGTAACCAAAAGCATCGTAATACTTCTGCAATAGTTCCTTGTTGTTTATCTTCTGGCTATCGCCTTTTACAGCTACCTTATCTTCCTTGTTAAGGTGCAATAGTTCCTTTACACGATCCCTGGCCGAGCTAACCAATGCAAGTTTGTATATACCAAAACCTGCCAATGCCGCTACTACCAATACCAAAGCCACTACCTTGGCGCTCCACTTCAATTTCATGCTAGTTAAATATGTATGGCAAATGTAATAATTAAGCTGGGGAATAGCAGCAGCCGCTAAGCTCAATGTAATACGCCCGATAAGTATGTTACTCATCGGGGCGTATATTCTATATCTAACAACAGTTATTACTGCTTAGTTACCTTAGCTGTTTGTATAGTACCCTTA
>JAFDYM010000065.1 GCA_018267435.1 Bacteroidota bacterium
AGTGGGCATAACCGATGAAATGATAGTAGAAGTAAGGTTGGTAGGTGCTTGTAGTACCTGCCCCCAAAGCTATATGACCATGAAAGCTGGTATAGAAGATGCAGTTAAACGTGCCGTACCTGAAATTAAAGGGGTTGTAGCTATCAATCTTCAATAATATTTACCTACATTAGCACACGGATTTTTTGGGCACAGAAATCCATCGGACACCGAATTTCTGACTTTATTGGAATTTTAAGTATTGATAATCAATGTGCAAGCATTTTTGTCAATTAATTTAACACCTAAAGTGAAACCTTCCTATTGACAGTATTTGCAGGTGCGTATATATTGAAACTATAACAAGCTAAAAAATAAGCTATGACAAAGCTACACACATTCATCGGAGCGGCCCTTTTATCAATAACCTTTAATGCACAAGCTGGCGATTGCCCTGCACTTTCAGGTCAATACTCTATAGGTACTGATGATGCAGATTTCAGTACTGTATCAGAAGCCGTTAACGCCCTTAAGTGCGGTGGTGTATCGGGCCCTGTTACTTTTCAAATAGCTGATGGTACATATAGCGAGAAGGTAACTATCTCATCAATATCTGGCGCTAGCGCTTTCAATACAGTTACTTTCGAATCTGAATCTGGCAACAATGCCGGTGTTATTATTACCAATACTACGAGCGATGCTACCTTGGTATTGAACGGTACATCATGGGTAACATTCGAAAACCTAACCATAGACCACAAAGATGCTACCTATGGTAACAGCTTGCGTGTAGATGGCAAGGCTAGCCACTTGGCTTTCAAAAGCGTAGTGTTCGATGGTATAGAAACTACTAAAGAAGGCGCTAACAATGCAGTAATCAACTTTAGCGCCAGCGCACCTAAAAGCGAAGTAGCTTTCGAAGATTGCGAAGTAAACAATGGTAGCGTAGGTATATCTAAAACAGGTATGAGCACCGAAACACCTGATAGCAAAACTACCATAACAGGTACTTTGTTCTTCAACCAATACGAAGCAGGTTTGGCACTTAGCAACGAAGATGCGCCTAGCGTAACCAACAACGTAGTAAGCTCGCTTACCACTTTCAAAGGTTACAAAGCTATAAGCATGGATAATGTAAGCAACAACCTAATGGTAAGCAATAACATCATCAACGCTGCTAACGGTACTTACGGTTTGGCTTTGAACAACTGCGGTGGCAAGGCGACCAACCTAGGTCAAATAACCAATAACAGTATAGCAGTAGGTGGCAATTCTGATGCTTACGGTCTTTACCTTGCCGGCAACACCGATAACCAAGTATTGAACTTCAACCGTGTTAAGTTGACTATAAACGGCGCACAAGCTGCTAACCAAGCTTACTATCGTAATGCAGGTTCAGGCAACAACGTAAACATGCTAAACAATATATTCTATGATTTGAACACTGGTGGTTACACTATCATAGGCAACACATACAAAGATCACTTCAACCAATTGCCAGGCCAAAGCAACCCAGCACTTACTGTTTCTGCAAACGGTTTGATGGTTGAAAAAGTTTCTCCGATTAAGTAACTGATAATAGCTTGTTCGTTACTTTACTAACGACCCCGATGACGTTCATCGGGGTCTTTTTTTATTTATACATTTGCACTTACTAATGACAGCCTTTCCCAACATAACTGAACCACAAGTAGCCATTATGCACAGCGATGCCAAAACTGGCGATGTGCTTTGCAGCAAATTTCTACCCTTTACCGATTCTGACCAGCAACTATATGTGGTGTTCGAAAGCCTTGATGCGGCCTTGAAATACATACAAAAAGAAGTACGCCCTTTAAGGAATGTGGAGGCGATAGTGTACAACCATAAAAAGGATGTGGTGTATTATTTCAATCCGCTTGAGCCTAGCAGAAATTAATAAATACTAGGTTTCATAAAATACAGCGGCACACTATTCGTATTATATCCTTCAACTTAATTTACTGAAAATATAGCACTTAAAGTTTAAGAGCTATTGTATTTATTTGTAGTTACATGGAAATCCTCATTATTCTCGTTTTGATATTGTTGAACGGTGCCTTTTCAATGGCTGAAATAGCTTTGGTATCATCGCGCCGTACAAGGCTTGAAAGTGCCGCAAAAAAGGGGAGCAGCAGTGCCAAAACTGCGCTTGAGCTTTCCGCATCGCCTAATAAATTTCTATCTACAGTACAGATAGGTATTACGCTTATAGGTTTGCTTACGGGTATCTACTCAGGCGAGAACATAACTAATGACCTTGATGCTTGGTTACAGCAGTTTCCCACTGTTCAACCTTATGCCCACTCTATAGCGGTAGTACTTATACTTGTTGTTATCACGTTTCTATCATTAGTACTAGGTGAATTGGTGCCTAAGCGTATTGGACTTAACTCGCCCGAGGCTATTGCTAAACTGGTAGCCAAGCCTATGAAGGTGGTATCGTTTATAACTGCACCTTTTGTATGGCTATTGACAGGCACTACCGATTTAATCATTAAGATATTGCAGATAAAGCCATCTGACGATAGCAAGGTTACTGAAGAAGAGATAAAAGCTATTGTACAAGAAGGTGCGGACGGCGGCGAGGTTCAAGAAATAGAGCAGAATATAGTTGAGCGCGTTTTTAACCTTGGCGACCGTAAAGTGGGCTCGCTTATGACCCATAGGCGCGATGTGATATTTGTTGATGTGGATTTGAATGTAGAAGAAGTGCGCAATTTGGTGCTTAACGAAATACACTCTGTATACCCGGTATTTGAAAATGATAAAGACAATGTAATAGGGGTAATAAATATGAAGGAGCTGTTTGCTTCTTTACATAAACCTGATTTTCAGATTCGGAAAATTTTGCACCGCCCACATTACATTAGCGAGAATACCTCGGTGTATAAGGCTCTTGAGCAGTTTAAAAAGACCAAATATCGATACAGTATAGTAGCCGATGAGCATGGTATGGCGCAGGGTATTATTACAATCAATGATATATTGGAGGCTTTGGTAGGTGATGTATCTGAGTTTTATAGCGAGGATTTTAAAATAGCCGAGCGCGAAGACGGCACCTGGTTGATTGACGGCCATTATCCTTTCCACGATTTCGTTTCGTACTTTGAGATGGAAGATATGCTTGATGATGAGGAGTTTAATACTGTAGGCGGTTTGATACTGAACCAAATGGGCCATATACCTAAGCAGGGCGATAAAACCCATTGGCACAATTTGCACTTCGAGGTGATTGATATGGATGGTGTGAAGATAGATAAGGTGCTTATAAGCAAAGCTTCTGCAAAGCAATAAGCTGCTAAGGCCTTCGTTATTAGGCAACCATTCATCCAATGGCACCGTTTTTTACGTAACTGATTCAAAAATGGGAATTATGACAAAGACACTTTTTACAATAATAGCAGCGCTTTTCTTCACTATCGCATCATTTGCACAAGGCAATATGGAAGATGTGGTGTACATGAAAGATGGCAGCATATACCGTGGGCAGATACAGGAAATAATACCCAATCAAA
>JAFDYM010000066.1 GCA_018267435.1 Bacteroidota bacterium
AAGGCATAGTAGGTATAGCTTGCAGAGTTGACGATGATGAAATGGTTGCCGCTTGTAAAAGTATTAATCACCAACCATCATTTATAGTAGGTACTGTTGAACGTTCATTTATGCGCACGCTTATGGGCGGCTGTTCGGTGCCTATTAGCGCATTGGCTACCATAAGTGGCGATAGCTTAAAAATAAAGGGCTCGGTAGATGCTTTCGATGGCAGCCGAAGCTTTAACATAAACAGGACTGTAGACCTGAAGGAGTGGGAAAATGCAGGCAAGGCAAGCGCAGAAATACTACTGCAACAGCCAGGTGCAAGTGCTTTAATAGAAGAAATAAGAAAAGGGCAAATTGATAAATGATTAAGATTCTTTCTACAAAAGGTTTGAACAGTACAGCAATTGAATATGCTGAATCGCTAGGGGTAAAAATTACCTGTATCGATTTCATACAAACTGAAGCAGTGGACTTTGAGCAAGAACAAATTGATTGGGCTACTACCGATGCTGTGGTATTTACCAGCTCAAATTCAGTAAAGTACTTTTTTGGTAAAGGGGGCATAGTGCCTCATGGCAAAACCATTTTTTCCTTATCGGGTAAAACCGCTGCCGAGCTTAAAGAGTATAATGTTAGCCCAACTTTTACCGCTATAAACGCAGCGGCACTAGCAGGTGCTACAATAGGGGTAAAGGCG
Organism: Bacteroidota bacterium; assembly: GCA_018267435.1. Lineage (GTDB taxonomy): Bacteria > Bacteroidota > Bacteroidia > Chitinophagales > LD1 > Bog-950. The sequence continues at coordinate 686 of JAFDYM010000066.1, forward strand.
GTAAAAAGCCTAGTGCACATTTGTGGCAACCTAAAGCTTGAAACTATAGAAACGCAAATGGCTTCGGCGGGTATTAAGTATAAATCTTTATACGTGTATAATACCTTCTATGCCGATGCTAAGCCGCTAACTGAATACTTTGATGGCATCATGTTTTTTAGCCCTAGCGGTGTACAGAGCTTTTTGCGCGGCAATAGCATACAGCCCGATGTGATATATTGCTGCATTGGGCAAACCACTGCCGATAGCTTGCGCGCGCAAAATAAACCCGCACAAATAATAGTACCCGAAATACCATCGCCCGAGGCGATGACCGTAGAAATTGCACGTTACTTTCAAACCCGACAAGTAGGAACATGGCCGAGTTAAAAAATGATTTATTGTTGAAGGCCCTACGCGGCGAACAAGTAAGCCGCCCACCAGTATGGATGATGCGCCAAGCAGGTAGATACCTGCCTGAATATATGCAGCTACGCGCCAAATACGACTTTTTTACCCGTGTAGAAACGCCCGAATTGGCTTGCGAAATAACCCTTCAACCTATTGATATAGTTGGCCCTGATGCGGCCATTATATTCAGCGATATATTGGTAATACCACAGGCCATGGGCCTTGAGGTATTGCTGGAAGAAAACAAAGGCCCGCTATTGCCTAAAACAGTAGCTACACAGGCCGACGTAGATGCCTTGATAACCGATGGGGTAGAAGATAGCCTAAGCTATGTAATGGAAGCCTTAAAGCTAACCAAGCGCGAATTAAACGGTCGCGTGCCGCTGATAGGTTTTGCAGGTGCGCCATTTACCATACTATGTTATATGGTAGAAGGCAAAGGCAGCAAAGCGTTCGATAAGGCGAAGCAGTTCTGCTTTGCGCAGCCGCAATTGGCGCATCAGTTGCTTGATAAGATAACTACCATAACCATAGCATATCTAAAGGCTCAAGTAGCTGCAGGTGCCGATTGCCTACAGGTATTTGATAGCTGGAGCGGCATGCTTTCGTCTGCCGATTTCAATGCCATAGCATTGCCGTATCTAAAGCGCATTGCAGATGAGTTGAGCCCGCTATGCCCAGTTATCTTATTCCCTAAAGGTAGTTGGTATGCATTGCCTGAAATAGCGAACACTACCGCTAGCGGTGTAGGAGTTGATTGGTGCCTTACACCACAGCAAGCCCGCCAAATGGCTGGCCCTAACCTAACCATACAGGGCAACTTCGACCCTAATAAATTGCTATTGCCACCTGCCGAAATAAAGAAGCAGGTGAAGGCCATGATAGACGGCTTCGGCGCACAGCGCTACATAGCCAACCTAGGCCACGGCATACTACCCAACATACCTGTAGATAATGCTAAGGCATTTGTGCAGGCGGTGAAGGAGTACGGGCAGTAGTTGATTGGGTGTAAATAAATAAGGCTGCCACTTTCGATGACAGCCTTGGTTGCAGAGAAAGAATAACTCTTATCACTATTTGCCCATCGCCACTAGTTGCTCTATATCGTTGTTTACCGATAGTATAAGCAAGCATGTAGCCGTGCAGAATACTGGGCTGGTTATACAGTGGTGGCCGTTCCAGCTACCATCTTGGTTCTGTATTTTCAGTAAGCGGCCATTCATGTTATCGTACCACTTTTTCCATTCTTTGTCTTTGCCCATTATCATGCCTTCGCCCGTTTGTAGGTAGCTCAGAAACTCCTCACCTCCATTGTTGCCAAAGCCTTGCATTACATCGTCGCGCACGCTTTGCTGCTTGGCGCTTTCGTTTACGTCGTAAGCTGTTTTATATTTCATTGCATCTACATCCGATAGCCCTGCTTTGCGCAAGTTCTCTACAGTTACCTCTTCAGTTTCTGCTATCGTACCATTCTTCTTCGCTACCTCTATTTGCTCTTTGGCTACGCGGGCTTCCTTAGCACTGGCACGGCTAGTACTACTTACTGAGTATAGCACTACACCAGCACCTAGCTCAGTTTTTACATCGCCCGTTTTGGTATCTATGTTCCCTTTCTGAAAACTGCGCGAGTTTTCCAGTATCACTGTATCTACCTTCATTCCTTTACTCTGCGCAGTTTCAAGCGCATTGTTAGCTAGGCTTGACTGCAACACACCTGCCCAACCCGAGCCTTGAAAGCTGCCGTCGTTATTTTGTCCGCGCTGTATTTTGCTTATACACTTGTTCAGGTTCTTCTCTACGCGCGCTTGCAGTTGTTTGTCGTGCTTTACATAGTCAAGTATATTGGTAAGAAACTGCGAGGTAAGCACTACATCTATATTCTGCCCAAGTTTTACTTGTGGTTGGGTAGATTGTAGGTTGGTAATATTCAGCGCATTGTTATCGGATGCCTCTACCGATGCTAGAAGATAATTCAATGCCTTATTCAATTGGTTGCTGTATTGCCCATCGGTAGGTGTGTTGCGGCAACGTAGCAATGCCATAGCTACCATAGCGGTACTGGCAGGATCGCTGCTTACGGCATGCGGGTCCATAACATTCTGCCTGGCATGGCTACCTGCTCCCCAGCCGCCATCATTGTTCTGTGCGCCTGCAAGCCACTTCAGCGCATCCGTCTGTGCCTTGGCTACGTTCTGCGGGGTTTTGTATATAAAGTCGCTATCGCATGGCTCCTCGCCAAACACAGTGCGGAACACACAGCCTTTCTCTTTGGTCACGGCTGTTTGTGGGCTATCTACAACTGTTGCATTTCTGCCTTGTGGTGGTGTATTCCGTATATGCTTTGCGCCTTTGGGTATGGCGTATAAGGTAACGGCTGCGGTAAGTAATACTAGTACTGCAATGTAAGCATTTCGGTGCTGAGCTTTCATAATTAGGATTTTTGGTTTCACAATGTCCTAAGGATGTAGCCGAAGCTTTTAATCCATACGGCGTTAGTGCAAAAACTTGTTAAGCCTTATGCAGCACGTAGGTAGCTATCAAGTCCCATATCAATGGATAACAGCCTGCTTTATATTCGGGTAGCTCGCTCAGTTTTACCCAGCGCACATCGGTTATGTCTTCCTCTGTTTGTGGCACTAATTTGCTTTGGCCGGGTGTGGCTTGCATCTTGTACCAGTAGGTATCTTTTAGGCAGCGCTTGCCTTTCATAAAATATACGTGGTAAGTTATAATAGGTGCTACCGATACCTTGGCTATACCTACGCCAGTCTCCTCGGTTACTTCGCGTTCGGCGCCATCTATTTTTCGCTCGTTCTTTTCTATTTTACCCTTGGCCATGTCCCAGTATCCGCGCCTATGTATTAGCAGCAGTTCATTGTGTTCGTTAAACACCAAACCTCCACCTGCAGTTATTACGTCTAGGTCTTTAGTTAGCGCATCGAACACCTTTTTGGGCTCGCTGCTCAGTATCAATATGCTATCGTTTGTATTCCCATCGAACAGAAAGTCGTGGTTGGCAATAAATGCCTGTATGTCGATATCGCTTTCCAAAACCTTGGCAAATTTTTCTTTCATTTGCGCTGGCTCGCTTGTTATCAATACGAACGAATCGTTATAGTAAAATTTGTAATCCTCCATTGTACCTATGATATATAATAATGTTACTGCCCGCGAAGTTGCAGAATACCTACTTGAAATTAAAGCCGTAGTACTAAGTCCTTCTGAACCATTTACATGGGCTAGCGGCCTAAAAAGCCCAATATACTGCGATAACCGTAAAACGCTTTCGTACCCTAAGGTACGTACCTTTCTTAAAACAGCCTTTGCCGATATAATAGCTGAGGAGTTTAAAGGTGTAGACGCCATAGCAGGTGTAGCCACAGCAGGTATACCGCACGGTGCGTTGGTAGCCGATGTATTAAACCTACCGTTTATATACGTGCGTGATAAGCCTAAGGCGCATGGCCTTACCAACCAAATAGAAGGTAAGCTTGACAAAGGCCAAAAAGTAGTGGTAATAGAAGATTTGATTTCTACAGGTGGAAGCTCGTTGAAAGCGGTAGATGCTATACGCGAAGCAGGTGGCGAGGTACTTGGCCTAGGCGCAATATTTACTTATGGTTTCGATAAGGGTGTAAAGGCTTTCGAGGCAGCTAACTGCAAATACTTTACCCTTAGCGACTACCCAACACTGCTTGAAACGGCTATTAAAAACGATTACGTAGCTGCTGCCGATAAGCAAACCCTAACCGAGTGGTACCAAAACCCCGAGGCTTGGAGCAACGCAGTAGGAGTATAGTTGTGAGAATATTACAGGCGGTACTGTAGTCATAGCGCCTAAGCGCAGTCTGCCACGCGCCTTCATACTGTGGCCGCTAGCTTATCACCACCCTTTCAATATTATTACTGCCATACGCATAAGGCAAGTATGCCAACGATGGTACTGGCTTGGTAATAATCAGGTTCGCCTTTTTGCCTATGGATATGCTGCCTAATGTATCTGCCACATCCATAGCATAAGCGCCATTAATGGTAGCTGCATTTATAGCCTCTTCGGGCAACATGCGCAAGTTGATACAGGCTAAGCTCAATATCATGTTCATATTGCCTGTAGGGCAGGTGCCAGGGTTAAAGTCGCTGGCTATGGCTAGTGGCAAACCATTATCAATGATAGTACGTGCGGGCGTATAAGGTATGCGTATAAACATACTGCAACCCGGCAATGCCACAGGCATGGTGTTGCTATTCTTCAAGGCTGCTATATCATTATCGTCAAGTACTTCAAGGTGGTCAACACTGCGTGCGCCTAAAGTGGTACAGGCTTGTACGCCACCTGTTATGTTGAATTGGTTAACGTGTATTTTAGCAGGTAAGTTATACTTGGCACCCGCCTCTATTATTCGCTTGGTTTCATCTACACTGAAGTATCCCGTTTCGCAAAACGCATCTATAAAGTCGGCTAAACCTTCATACGCTATTTGCGGCAACAGCTTGTTCAACAGCAAGGCCAAGTATCCTTCGTGGTCTTGCTTGTACTCGGTAGGGAATGCGTGTGCACCTAAAAACGTAGCTTTGATAGTCAGCTTGCTTTTCTCCTTCAGCTTGCTGATTACGCGCAGCATTTTCAGCTCGCCTTCATAGCTTAAGCCATAGCCACTCTTTATTTCCACTGCACCCGTGCCTTGGCTTTGTATTTCCATTAAGCGATGCCATGCACTATCGAACAATTCTTCCTCACTAGTATTTGCTAATGCTTTGGCAGAGTTCAATATACCACCACCGCGTTGTGCTATCTGCTCGTATGTCAAGCCGTTTATCTTATCTACAAACTCCTTCTCACGCGGTGCTGCAAATACCAAGTGTGTGTGCGAATCGCACCAAGCAGGTAGCACCATGCCGCCCTTGGCATCTATGGTTTCATCGGCACGTTCCGGCGTATCTGTATTGCTGCCAAAGGCTTTTATAATGCCATCTTCAACAAGCAAGTATGCATCATCTACGCTTGGCAATACTTTCATATCAGCCCCGCGCACCAGTTGCACATCGGCACCATGTGTACCCGCCAACAGTTTTATATTGCGAATGAGTAAGCTCTTCATGTACTGTAAATATATACTACTTGCATGTTCCGTGCTATTGTAAGATATTTATGGTACTATGAAAATTAGCAACACGCTTACTTTTTTATTCATTTTCTTCATCGGTATAATTGCTAAAGCGCAACAAGCAACTGTCGATAAGACTACTTACAGAATTGAGTTTAGCAATGTGGCAATGGATGCTAAGTTCAAAATATTGAGGTATAGTATAAAAGGATTAAAGAATAGTGAAGCGGAAAAGGTTCGAAAGATATCTGGCGAGAATAGAATCTTTGTGGCTGGCGGAACCATTTATACTTCTAAAGATAGCCTATATGCTAAATTTTTACCCATTCAATATTATCGCAAAAATGAATTGGCATTAATGCAAATTATATTCGACAAAGACTTTCCTGAGGCTGTAACTATAATTATCACTTATAAAAAGAAAGAGGACTAACTTACTTCGGTCCTTCGTCCTGTGTAGGCAAATCAGGCTGCCTACGCGGGGTGCCGAACAGCGGGGCTGGCACAGGCGGATTGTCCATTTCATCAATGGCATAGGTAAATACCTTTTCCACCCAAGTCCAGCGGTTGTTCATCCACCTAAAGCCCTCGTAAGTGCCATCGGGGACATAGGTAAAGGTGGCACCCTTTCCCTTTTCGGTACTCGGTGCTACGTGATCAAACACAATCATCTCCAATTTCTTGTCGTAGTTCAACACCGTTGGGGTGTTCTGTTTGTATTCTATAAAGAAGCGCGAAAAGGTGTCAACTTTCTTATAATGCGTCGAGTCTTCCTCTTGCTTAAAATAGAAAAGCTTGTTGCCAAACTTAGGTTCACCCTTTGTATCGAAGGTGAGTATATCAATAATTTTACGTCGTGTAAATTGATCAACTGCCTCGTAGCCAAACAGCGTGTAGTAGTTTTTGCCGTTGGCGGTTTTTTGGATGATGTTGTAGTATAGCTGCCCCCACCAATTGTTGTGGCCCAGTACCTGCTGCGTGCCATAGGTAAGCGTATCACCAGCATCGTACAGCGGGAACATCTTTAGCGTTTTGCCCTTCATTTGCACCACTCCATAGTAGCGGAAAGTTGGGCGCTGAAACACTGTATCGCGCTTCAGTTTGCTAGCAGCAGCAGGTATCTTTACAGGTGTAGTAAAGAACAGTTGCCAAGTCAATATCCTAAAGCTGCTATCTGGTGCATATACCTTCGATACGGTAGTAAACGAATCGAAGGGGAAGTAGAATGAGTTCTCAACCTTTAGTGCCCGCACTAGTGTAGGTATAAAGTCGTAGTTGGCTTTTTTGCGGTCGTCGCTGGTGCTATCGCCCGTAAACCTATCCGATAACTGCTTTAGCGTATCTTCTATTAGTTGAAGCTTTGCAAGGTTGGCCTTGCTGATGGTGTTGGGATTAGCTATAACCGGTGGGGGAGGGGGCGTAGTACCCTTTTGCGCCACAGCGGCTACGGAAAACAGACAGAAAATTAAAGGCAGTAGTTTCTTCATTGTATATATAACGAATGTAGCGCTTGGCTTATTACATACAAAGTTAAGGCCAAAAAAGAAATGCCTAGGTATATTCTACCTAGGCATTGAAATATTTAAGCAGTTTTATTAATTGATGTATCTCGACGACTTATAGAAAGTCTTCTTTTCCTTCAATCCATCAAAGCGGTATATCAAGTTCAGTTCGTGGCTACCGGTTTGGTGTTGGCTCATTTTGCCGAAGTCAAAATCATAAGCATAGCTGATAAACAAATGCTTGGTAGCATGTACGCCTAGCAGCACACCGGCAGCATCAACCGTGCGATAGAAAATACCTGCCGTTACGCGCTTTTTAAATGTGGCGTTCAAATTTATTTCAGCTTGCGTAGCAAAGCCGCTGCTGCGCACAAATACGCCTGGGTTAAAACTTACTTTTTCGTTGATGTTCCAGTCATACTTTACATAGCCAAAGTAGTGGCGAGGTAGCTTGAATACAGTCGACTTGTCCAAAGACTGCTCTAGATTGCTAACCGAGAAACCTGCAGTAAAACCATAAGCATATAACTCTAAGCCTAAATTCAAGTATGCTTTAAAGCGGTTTTGATTGGTGTATATACCCGATTGGTCATTCTCTTGCTGGTAGCGCAATTCGCTACCGCGTAGGCCAGTGTTCAACATGCCTACAGCCAAGCCTAATGATATACGAGTTCTATCGTTTATGCGCTGCGAATATGCATATGACACACGTACCGATGTATTGCGCTGCTTGCCCAACATATCGTTTACTATTACCAAGCCAACTCCTCCACGTATCTTGTTGATGTAGCCGTAAGCATCTAGCAACTGTGTACTAGGGGCTTCTTTATAGCCCACCCATTGTTGGCGCGCCATGGCACCCAAATAAATATCGCGCGTGTTGCCCGATACTGCTGGGTTGAATATATGCGTGTGGTACATAAAGTGCGCTATAATAGGCTCATTCTGCGCGTACATATTGAACGCCGCTACAAGGCCCACAAGCACTAGTGCCAACCTCTTTATCATTGTATTTATATTCTTCATAACTCAGGGGATTATGTACTGCTTTTAATTAATCGTTTTTCAAAACTTGGAATGTGGTCCTTCTGTTCTTTTGGTGCTCTTCTTCCGTCTTGGCACCCTTTACTACAGGTTGAGAAGAAGCAAAGCCCTTCGACGATAAACGCCCTGCGCTAATGCCCTTTTCTACCAAATAGTCAACCACGCTCTTCGCACGGTTCTCCGATAATTTCAAATTGTATTCAAACTTGCCGCGCTCATCGGTATGCGAGTTTATTTGCACCAATGCACCCGGTGTATCTTCCAACAGTTTTACCAACTTATCTAAGCTGGGTTTTGATTCGTCGCGTAGGTTATAGCTATCATAATCGTAGTAGATGTCCTCAATCTTAATCTCCTCCTTCGGTATGCGCTTAATGCTGAAGTCGTAGTTATTACCATTCGCCTTTGAGAATTCCTTGCTGAATTTTTCGCCTTGTGTGGTCAACTTGCGCGAGTCGCCGAAGTAGCCCGGCGTAAGTACGTTTATCTTGTAATCCTTATCTTTATCAAGATTGAAAGTGTAGTCGCCATTCGCATTGGTGTAAGCTGTATCGCTACCTGTAGCGGTAGTCAATACCACTTGTACACCCGCTATTGGCTGGCCGTTGTCCTGATCTGTTATCCTACCTTTTACGGTTAGGTTAACTGGCGTAAGAAAGAATGTGTAGATGTCATCGCCACCTGCACCGCCTACGCGGTTCGATGTAAAATAACCACTGGTTCTATCCGCATTGTACGCTAGATAGAAGTCATCGGCACTGCTGTTGAACGGCTGCTTTAGGTTAGTAGGTTTGTTATAGGTGCCATTGGTTATGGTAGAAGCGAATATATCCAAAGCTCCATAACCTGGGTGACCATCG
>JAFDYM010000067.1 GCA_018267435.1 Bacteroidota bacterium
ATAGAAACCAATTTGTGATTTTTACGAATAAGTACCTAGGCCAACATCTGTTAACCGAGGTAAGTAATTTCGATTACATTTTACAAATTTGGGGTAAGTACAGCGATGAGGAACTGCAGGTGCTAATGGATGGCATCAAGCTTTTCCCTCAAACAGTAATGACCGCCGAAGTGCCGCTTAAGAAGGTGAAGACGCGCGAGCGCCTAGTATACCACGAGGAAAAGCTCGCCACAAAATTATTAACTACAAAACGACTGCAGCTAAACCGACAATAGCTGCATACCAAAAATGAAAGTAAGGGTAAGTAAAACAAAAATAGTGGCCACTTGGGGGCCAGCGTGTGCCGATATAAATGTGATGGAAGAAATGGTGCGCAGTGGTTTGGATGTGTTCCGCTTTAACATGAGCCACGGCAGCCACGAGGTACACCTGGACGGCTTTAACAAAGTGCGCAAAATAAACGAAACGCATAACCTGAACATAGCCATACTGGCCGACTTACAAGGCCCGAAAATACGTATAGGCAAGGTGCGCGACAACATGGAGGTGCTAGAGCAGGGACAGGTTATAGAAATAACCAATAAGGAGATGATAAGCACCTTCAAGAAGATATATGTAAGCTATGCTAACCTACCTAAAGAGGTAGAGCCCGGCGATGCTATACTGATAGATGATGGTAAAATAGAACTACGTGTAATAGATAGCAACAAAAGGGATATAGTACGTGCACGTGTGATAATAGGTGGTAAGATAAGCAACAACAAAGGTGTAAACTTGCCCGACACCAAAACCACCGTACCAGCACTAACAGAGAAGGATAAGCGCGACCTAAAGTTTGCAATAGCAAACGGCGCCAACTGGATAGCCCTATCGTTTGTCCGCTCGCCGCAAGATGTGCTTGACCTAAAGAAAATACTGGGCAAGAAGAACAGCTTTATGAAGGTGATGGCCAAGATAGAAAAGCCGGAAGCGCTAAAGGAAATAGACGACATTATTAAAGCTGCTGATGGCATAATGATAGCCCGTGGCGACCTTGCAGTGGAAGTGCCGCAGGAGCGTATGCCGTTAATACAAAAAGACATCATAAAAAAGTGCATCAAGTATGCTAAGCCTGTGGTAGTAGCCACGCAGATGATGGACAGCATGATAGAGAACCCTAACCCTACCCGCGCCGAAATAACCGACGTGGCCAATGCCGTAATAGACGGTGCTGATGCAGTAATGCTAAGCGGTGAAACCAGTACAGGTAAATACCCTATGCGCGTAATACAAGTAATGGAGAAGATACTTGGCAACATAGAGGCCAGCGATAGTATATACGATAAGGAACAGAAGGCCATGAAGGGCAGCACCAGTTATATAAGCGATGCTATTTGTTATAACGCTGCACGTATGAGCTCGGAGCTAAACGCCAAGGCCATAATAGGCATGACCTTTAGCGGCTATACGGGCTTTATGCTTAGTAGCTATAGGCCTAAGGCGGGCATATACATATTTACCGAAAACCGCGACCTGCTGAATGCACTCAGCATTTGTTGGGGTGTGCGTGCCTTTTACTACGACCAATTTGTAGGTACCGATACCAGCATACGCGACGTAATACGTATTCTAAAAGATAACAACCTATTAAAGGTGGGCGACATAGCCGTAAACATAGGCAGCATGCCCCTTGCCAACCGTGGCCGCGCCAACATGGTAAAGGTTACACAGGTGGAATAAAAAGAAAAGCCCTAGCTGTTTGCTGGGGCTTTTCTTTTTACGCTTATACATGTATTAGTATCCCAATATATTCAACATACTTTCGGCTGTTTGCTCCTCGGCAAAAACCTTGTAGGTAAACTGGTTCTTTTTATCCTCGCTTACTAGTATGTGCGGTGGCGATGGCAATAGACAATGCTTAATACCGCCGTAGCCGCTCAAGGTATCCTGGTATGCACCGGTGTTAAAGAAGCCGATATACATTTTATCGCCCTGCTTCATTTTAGGCAAGTACACTTGGTTGATGTGCGCATCGCTGTTGTAGTAGTCGCCCACATCGCAGGTTATGCCGCCTAGGTTTACGTGGTGGTACTCATCGTCCCACTTGTTTACAGGCAGCATTATAAAGCGCTGCGATAGGCCCCATATATCGGGCAAACTATTCATTAGCGAACCATCCAGCATGTACCATGTCTCACGGTCATTTTGGCGCTTTACGCCCAGTACGCTAAATATTACCGCGCCGCTCTCACCCACGGTATAGCTGCCGAACTCGGTAAATATATTAGGCTCATCTACGCCCTCGGCATTGCAGGTAGTTTTTATCTGGCTTACTATTTCGTTTATCATGTACTCGTAGTCGAAGTCGAAAGCTAACGAGTGCTTAATTGGCATACCGCCACCTAGGTTGATAGAGTCCAGTTCAGGGCATATCTTCTTCAAGTCGCAGTATACATCTAGCGCCTTGTGGAACTCCGTCCAGTAGTAGTTCACATCCTTTATACCTGTATCAATGAAGAAGTGCAACATCTTCATTTTAAAATTTGGGTTGTCCTTTATCTTCTGCTCGAAGAAAGGAACGATATCGTTATAGCGAATACCTAGGCGAGAGGTGTAGAACTCATACTTCGGTTCTTCTTCCGCAGCTATACGCATACCTATGTTTATAGGGCCATTGAATTTGCCATACTTCTCTAGCTCATCTAGGTTATCAAGCACCGGTATTATGTTGGTGTAGCCGTCGTTGTAAGCGTTTACTATAGCATCTATATATCGCTGTGGCTTAAAGCCGTTACAAATAATATAGCCTTCCTTCTGCACCAAGCCTTTGGCAGCCATTTTTTTTATCAGTTCAAAGTCGAAAGCCGACGATGTTTCTATATAGGTTTTGTGCTTCAAAGCTTCTTCTACCACAAACGAAAAATGCGAGCTTTTGGTGCAATAGCAATAGTGGTAATCGCCACGGTAGTTGTTGTTTGCTATCGAGGCATTGAACAACCTGCGGGCCTTTTGTATCTGTTGGCCTATTTTAGGCAAATAGGTAAGGCGCAGCGGCGTGCCATACTTTTCTATTATTTCAGTAAGCGGTAGATCGTTCCAAAACAGGTTGGCTTTCTCCTCCCTAAAGTCGGGTTGCGGAAAGTCGAACGTTTGGTGTATCAGGTCGCGGTACTTCTGTTTCTTAATCATACTCTTAAAAATGTACGCGAAATTAGTGATTAACTAGGAGATGCAGGGTTAAATTTTGGGTGTAAATCAGTGAAAATTGACTCTGTTTCCCAACGAAAAGAGGTGGTTTTTATGTAAATTGAAGGATGGAAAATAAGTCGGAAATAGAGGTTTACGAATATCATGAACACATTCGTCTCCGTACTGGGATGTACATTGGCGGTGTTGATGATAGGGGTATATTGGCTCTAATAAAAGGCTTGACAGACGATATTACAGGGAGAGTCAGTAGCACAGTTTCAATAAAGTATACAATCTTAGATAATTACAATATCGAGTTACTCATTAGCTCATTGCAATCAGATGTGATTCATACTTCTTTTATTGCTACAGATTATTTCAACCAGAATATTTATCCTTTGTCTGCTAAAGCTTTATGCAGTTCTTTTAGCGTCTCCTACAGAGGGCAACAGCAGAAATTTGAAAAGGGTGTAAAAGTAAGCAGCGAAGCTTGCTCTAATTCAGATGTATTAAATATAAAACTAGCTATCGATAAAAGCATATTTTCTAATATAGACCTTGACTACTATCTTTTGTGCAGAACATTGTATTATGTTGCCATACTTAATCCTTTAAGCAGAATAGAAATTGAAGACAAACGAGAAGGTCATAATAACCTTCTTGCCTTGAATTTTCCGTTAGGTATAAAATCTCATTTCCGACGGTTGTGCACGGTAGCTTACTCCGCAGCAAAAAAGGAAATAATTATTGAAAGAACTGTTGGTAGCAACCAATACGAAATATGTATTGGCTGGGGTGACAT
>JAFDYM010000068.1 GCA_018267435.1 Bacteroidota bacterium
AGTAGCATAGTTATTTGTTGCAGGTGTGCCGGTGGCTGTATTTCCATCGCCAAAGTCCCAACGATAGCCTAAAATAGCCGAGCCCGAGTTGTTGGTGCTAGCATCGGTAAAAGATGATATGTTACCCCAGCATACCGATGGCGCTGTAAATGCCATATCGGCACCTATGTTTATGTTTACCATATACGCCACAGTATCGGAACAGCCTGGCGATGATGCTATAAGTGTAACCAGATATCCACCACTTTGACTGTATGTGTGCGATGGGTTAGGGTTTGTGTTTACAGGTGTATTATCGCCAAAATACCATTGATAGGTAGGTGTACCACCGCTCATTATAGTACTATCGGTAGGTGTAAGCACATTGGTATTACATACAGGGTCTGCCCTAAACCATGCATAAGGCTGGGGCGATACTGTAACAGGATGAGTAATACTATCGCTACAGCCACCTGGCGATGTTAGCACTAGCTTTACATTGTAGGTATTTGGCGTAGCATATTGATGTGGAGATACAGGTGCTATGCTGGTTGCTCCATCTCCATAATCCCATCGCCAAGTATAGTTAGAGCCAGGTACGGTTTGCGACGTATTGGTGAATGTAACAGGCGAGCCTTCGCAAGCATTGTTTACTACAAAGCCAGCAGTATCGTGCCCTACATATATGTAAGCAGTATCGAAACCATCGCATATAGCCGAAACCATGCGCATGGTTATTACTGTATCTCTATCTGCGTATATGTTCAGTACATAGTTAGGGTCGGTAGTATAATAGCTATTACTGCCTACTGTCCAGAATATAGTATCAGGTTGTACTTTAAAAGTTGGGGTGATAGTAAGGTTTTGCGGGGTACAGAAGTTGTACGGCCCTCCTAGGTCAGGTTCAGGGCCTAATATTTTTATGGTATCTACAACTACTGTATCTCGGCGACAAGCACCAAGTAGTTCATATATAAATTTTACAGGGTATTCGCCATACTGCGTATATACATGCTGAAAACTAAATGTATTGAATATATGTGGCGAGCCATCGGCCATATCCCATTCGCTATATATAATGCGAGATGTATCGTACACCGTCAATTGAACATCTACCGTATCATACGGGCAATAGGCTTTTGTGGTATCATATATACTTAATGATGGTATAGCTACACGCACACCTGCACAATAGCCAAATGATTCATACGATCCATAAGCATATACATATCCCTGTATACCTTGGTTAGAAATAATAGTGTGGTCGGTTTGGCTAACTATTAGTTGGGCTGTGGCATAGTTGGGGTTATTGGGAACAGGCGTAAAGCTACCGCCAATATTAGCACCATCTAACGTAATGGTGCCTAGGTCGCTGGTGCTAGCTACTATATTCAAGTAGTATGTTAGGCCCGAACCTGGAAAGCAGTTAAAGGTAACCTCGTTAATACTTTGTGTAGTAGGGCTAAGCATTATCATAAAAGGGTCGCCATTGCTTGTGCCGTTAGTATTGCAACTTGCACCTATACTATATTGAGCTACCGATACAGGAAAATTAGATTTTATAACGGAAACTGCGTTCAGTTGGATTTGAGAAAACTGACCTGCATTTAGTGTAGTAGGTGGACCCCCATTTACTGTAAAGGTGGTACCATTAATAGCCGCAACTATCCTATATAAATCATACGGCCTAGTTTGTAATGGTACTGTTACATATTCGGTACCCCAAGTAGTTTGCGGGTACATTTGTTCGCATAGGTGGTCGCAGGCTGTACATTGTATATCGGCACAGGTATGGCCTGCAAACACTGCAAAGTTTTTACCATTGGTAGAGTTGATGCGTGTACCCGTTAGGTCGCCATTAACCGATTGTAGTTGAAATACCTGTCCTGTATCAAGGTTTACAGTAAAGGGCACATTGGCTGTATAGCCTTGGGTACTTACTGGTAGTGTTATCGATACTGTAGTGGGGCCTTCGGTAGCGGCAATCAAAAACTCGGGATTACCGTTGTTGTAGGTAGTTTCGTACCAACTAGTAACAACATAATTTGTACCTACAGAGTTAACAGGGAATATAACCTCCGCATCGGATGTGGCTGTTTGCCAACTATGCGAAAAAACGCTTACGCATTCGCTTGTTTTTATGTGTAGGGCTTTTGTTGTTACCGCATTGGTACTTGTATTTTCAGCAATATTGTTGGGTACGGTAATAAGTGTAGATGTGCCAGGCGTAACGGTAAAGTTTTGCGACCAACCCTGTAGCGGTGAAGATATAACCCCTGTACATGCTTGGTCGGATGTGATATAAACCCTATACTCAGTCGTACCGCCTGGATAGTTTTGCATAAAGCCAAACCAAAAGTCCTTCCCTTTCGATATCTGTGCTTGCGCCGTGTTGGATGCAATAGTAAATAGAAGTGCTAAAAAGAAGTAGATTCTTTTCATGGTCAAGGGATAAGGCGGTTTTAAGTGTGTCGGTTAAGCGGTATTAAAAGAAAGCAAAAAATCTAAAAAATGCAAGCTTTTTGCGTTCGTATTTAGCTTGATTCGTTCTTTATATAATTTGTGCTATGTGCTTGAAATACAGCTTGTATATACGATGAATTATTCGGCTAACTGGTTGCATGGAAGACTATACCAAAACAATATTGCGCCACGTTGTTTGTGTGTTTAAACGCTAATTGTGGAATGCATATAAACAATGCAAGCCAATAGATTTCTATGTAAGTTTTAAAGTATTATATTTATAATATAGCTTATTAACTATAAAAGCACTACTAACCATAATGCTATGTACAATTGCGTACATGCTATATGCGCAGCATTCCATTGAAATTGGATATACCGCTGGTATGAACAATCATAAATTTAAAGCTGCAAATGGGACTGTTGCCAGTACGCTATTATCGGGCGGAATTGCTTACAAATATATAACTAAGAAGGGCATTGGCCTTTCATTTGGTATAGATGCTAGCGGTTACAACATCAGCCCACAAAGCTTAAATTCTAGTAAGTTTACATCATACAGGAATTTACATAACAGGTACATATACGTAGCAACTCCTATAATGCTAGAGGTACGCGGTGGTAAAAAGAAGGTTCAATTCGGTATGCATGTGGGGCTTGTAGCAATGTATGGTATGTATTACAGGCTTCAGTATACTTACTCTGAATCAACCCCGCCTATGGGGCCTTATCCTGCTACAGAAAAAATAACAATCACTGATATAACATACACTGATTTTAAGCTTATCCAAATTGGTCTACCGCTTGGAATAGGTGCACACATAAATTTGAGTCCAAGGTATTATTTAGAAGTAAGCGCTGAAGATAGATTGTTACTCGGCCGAGTACCTAAAACGGAAGGCTTAATAAATACATTTGGCTTACGTTTAGCATTAGGCATTAATGCTATAAAAAAGCCCAAAGAACCAAAACAATAAAGCCAAGCCCTAATTGGGCTTGGCTTACTCTCACACGCACATCTACTTCACCATTTATATTGTTACTGTGCTATCCTTCATAGTTTCAAAGGTTAGCTCGCCATTGAAAGAGTCGATTGAAATAGTATCACCTTTCTCTACTTCGTTGGCCAATATCATCTTCGATATTCGGTTTACTACTTCCTTCTGTATAGTACGCTTCAGCGGCCTTGCACCATATTGTGGGTCGAAGCCCTCATCGGCTAACCAGTCAAGCGCCTCTGCACTTACCTTCAAGCCTATATCACGGTGGCTTAGCATTTGCCTTAGCTGTATCAATTGCAGTTCCACTATGCCATGTATCTGCTTTTTCATCAGTGGGTGGAACATCACTATCTCATCTATACGGTTCAAAAACTCAGGCCTTACACTTTGCTTCAACCTTTCCAGCACTTCTATCTTGGTTGTTTCGGTTATGGCTAGCATATTCTCATCGTTCACCTTCTCGAAGTTGCGCTGTATAATATCGCTACCCATGTTGCTGGTCATAATAATAACAACATTCTTGAAGTTAACCGTGCGGCCTTTGTTGTCCGTCAATCGGCCATCGTCCAACACTTGCAGCAATATGTTGAACACATCTGGGTGCGCCTTTTCTATCTCATC
>JAFDYM010000069.1 GCA_018267435.1 Bacteroidota bacterium
CATTCGTCGAAACTGAACACCCTTGCAAGTTTAGCGAGGTAGTGGAAGAAGTAATAGATATGAAGGTGGCCATACCAGAGAGCCTAGAGGCTATGCAAGGCAAGCCGCAATACAAGCAGCAGATAAGTGCCGACTATGGCCAATTGCGCAACTACCTAACAGGATGAAAATATATCCCTAGTAAATGGCATGTTCCTAAAATGATAAGCATTTTACAAGCTAGCATCAATGATAAAAGCGGCTCTCCTTCGAGTGCCGCTTTTTCATTGATACATATACATAAAAAAACCTCCACGATAATCGTGGAGGCCTTTCACTTTCCTTTATCGGGAACGCTTGCGCGTGTTACCCTTCTATTACAACGTATGAGCCTATAGCACCAGGTACCGAGCCTTTGATAAGAATTACATTCTGCTCAGCCAATACCTTTACTACTTTCAGGTTCTTTGTTTTAACCTTGTTGCCACCCATACGGCCTGCCATACGCATACCAGGTAGAACGCGGCTTGGATCTGACGATGCACCCATTGAACCTGGAGCGCGCTGACGATCGTGCTGACCGTGAGAGCCCATACCCACACCCGAGAAACCGTGGCGCTTAACAACACCTTGGAAACCTTTACCTTTAGAAGTACCGCTCACTTCTACTACATCGCCATCGGCAAATATAGTTACATCATAAGTTTCGCCTACTGCCTTACCTAGGTCAGCATTGTAGTCACGAAATTCGTGAACCAAACGCTTAGGTGTAGCGCTAGCCTTTTTAAAGTGGCCTTGTAGGGCCTTTGGGGTGTGCTTTTCTTTTTTGTCGTCGAAAGCTACCTGTACAGCTGTATAGCCATCAGTTTCTTCCGTCTTCAATTGTGTTACTACGCAAGGACCAGCCTCGATAACTGTAACGCCAACATACTTACCGTTGTCGTACACGCTAGTCATACCTGCTTTTTTACCTAAAATACCTTTCATTGTTATTGGGTTTTAGCGGAACCCCGAAGGGTTCATAAATGAATAAATCTTTTTTCTTGCTTCAACACTATACTTATAGCTGTAGAGGTTATTATCTAACCACTAGCATCTATCGTCTAGCGTTATCTGTTACGCCTTTATCTCTACTTCTACACCGCTAGGTAGTTCAAGCTTCATCAAAGCATCAACTGTTTTAGAGGTAGAAGAAAGGATATCGATCAACCTTTTGTAAGTACACAATTGGAATTGCTCCTTACTGTTAGCGTTTACGTGCGGAGAACGGTTAACGGTGTAGATCTTTTTGTGTGTAGGTAGAGGCACCGGGCCGCTTACTACTGCACCTGTGTTCTTCACAGTCTTCACAATTTTCTCAGCGCTCTTGTCCACTAGGTTGTGGTCGTAGCTTTTTAGTTTGATTCTAATTCTTTGGCTCATTGCTAAAAGAACGTTTTAGTTATTATTAAGTTACTTAAATGATTGATTATTCTTCTACACCTTTCAATTTACCTGCGTTTTTAGCTATTACTGCCGCTGCAACGTTTTCAGGTGCTGGTTGGAAACTGTGGAACTCCATAGATGAAGTAGCACGGCCCGAAGTAAGGGTACGCAACTGAGTTACATAACCGAACATCTCGCTTAAAGGCACTTTAGCTTTTATAACTGTAGCACCTTGCTTGCCATCCATACCTTCCAATATACCACGGCGGCGGTTAAGGTCACCTACCACATCACCAGTGTTTTCTTCAGGTGTTACTACTTCTACCTTCATTATCGGCTCAAGTAGTACTGGCTTAGCTTGCCTTGCTGAGTTACGGAAACCTAGTTTAGCAGCCAATTCGAATGAAAGTGCATCCGAGTCAACGTCGTGGTATGAACCATCAAATACGCGAACTTTCAACGCTTCGATTTCGTAACCAGCTAGTACACCGGTTTTCATAGCTTCTTTAAAGCCTTTCTCGATTGCTGGAACAAATTCCTTAGGAATAGCACCACCAAATATATCGTTTACGAACTGTAGACCAACTTGGCCTTCGTCTGCAGGTCCTATTTCGAATTTTATATCGGCAAACTTACCACGACCACCCGACTGCTTCTTGTAGCTCTCGCGGTGCTCAACGGTTTTAGTAAGCGTTTCTTTGTAGTTAACCTGTGGTGCACCTTGGTTACACTCTACGTTGAATTCGCGACGTAGACGGTCAACAAGGATTTCCAAGTGAAGCTCACCCATACCAGCTATAATAGTCTGGCCAGTTTCTTCGTTGTAGCTTACTTTAAAAGTTGGATCCTCTTCGGCAAGCTTAGCCAAGCTCATACCTAGTTTATCCATATCCTTCTGAGCCTTAGGCTCTATCGCAAGCGATATAACCGGGTCAGGGAAGTTCATACTTTCAAGTACTATTGGGTGCTTCTCGTCGCAAAGTGTATCACCAGTACGTATATCTTTGAAACCTACACCTGCAGCTATATCACCAGCTTCTACGCGGTCGATAGGCTTACGGTCATTAGCGTGCATTTGGAACAAACGGCTGATACGCTCTTTCTTACCAGTACGCGCATTCAATACGTATGAACCTGCATCCAAACCACCAGAGTATGCCCTGAAGTATGCCAAACGGCCTACGAATGGATCGGTAGCTATTTTGAAAGCTAGTGCTGCGAATGGTTCGTCAGTATCTGGCTTACGGAATATTTCCTCGTCAGTATCAGGGTTAGTACCTTTTACTTCTTTCTTATCAACTGGTGAAGGAAGGATAGCGCATACTGCATCCAATACCGCCTGCACACCTTTGTTTTTGAAAGATGAACCGCAGTACATAGGTACCACTTTCTGGGCTATCACCGCCTGGCGAACCGCTTCGCGTATTTCTTCTGCAGTTATTGAATCTGGATCGCTGAAGTATTTTTCCATCAAAGTATCGTTGAATTCAGCTACCTGCTCCAACATCTTCTCGCGGTAAAGTTTCACATCTTCAACTAGGTCGGCAGGTGTTTCTATAACTTCGTAAGTCATACCCCTGTCAGCCTCATTCCATATTATGGCTTCGTTGGTTATCAAGTCAACTACACCACGGAAGTGCTCTTCGTTACCGATAGGAATTTGCATAACCATTGGCGTAGAACCCAGCATAGTTTGAACTTGGTTCACTACGTTGAAGAAGTCTGCACCTTGGCGGTCCATTTTATTTACGAAACCTAGGCGGGCAACGTTGTAGTTATCCGCAAGGCGCCAGTTAGTTTCTGATTGCGGCTCTACACCGTCAACAGCCGAGAAAAGGAACACAAGACCATCCAATACACGCAATGAACGGTTTACCTCTACGGTAAAGTCAACGTGGCCCGGAGTGTCTATGATGTTGATGTCGAACTTTTCGTTCTTCCAAGTCCAAGCACAACGTGTAGCTGCCGAAGTGATGGTGATACCACGCTCCTGCTCTTGCTCCATCCAGTCCATTGTTGCTGCACCTTCGTGTACTTCACCTATTTTGTAGTTTACACCAGTGTAGTACAGAATACGCTCTGTAGTAGTGGTTTTACCAGCATCAATGTGTGCGGCAATACCGATGTTTCTGGTGTGCGTAAGATCTTTTCCCATTTTATTTTTTTCCTCGTTTTTACTTTTGCTTTATAACAAAAAAGTCCCCTTGCGGGGATTTTTTCTCCTGTTAAGGATATCTTAATACTAGAACTTGCTGAAGTGGGCAAATGCTTTGTTCGCCTCAGCCATTCTATGCGTATCTTCTTTCTTTTTGAATGAAGCACCTTCGCCTTTAGAAGCAGCTACTATTTCCGAAGCTAGTTTGTCCGCCATGCTCTTACCGTTCCTATCGCGGCTGTAAGTGATGATCCACTTGATAGCGATAGATATTTTGCGGTCGCCGCGTACTTCGATAGGAATTTGGAAGTTTGCACCACCAATCCTTTTCGTTTTTACTTCTACCGAAGGACCTACGGTTTGTAGGGCTTTGCGCCATACTTCTAGGCCATTCTCTTTAGTCCTTTCTTCAACTAAAGCTATTGCATCGTAGAACACGTTGTATGCAGTTGCCTTGCGGCCTTCCCACATCAAGCGGTTTACAAACTGCGTTACTAGAACTTCGCCAAACTTAGGATCTGGTTGAACGAAGCGCTTCGGTGCTTTTTTCTTTCTCATGTTATCTTTATGATAGTCTTGTTCTTAACTAATTATTTTTTGCCACCTTTTTTAGCTGGAGCAGCAACTGCACCTGGCTTAGGACGCTTAGTACCGTATTTAGAACGGCTCTGCTTCCTGTTCTCAACACCTGCAGTATCCAATGAACCACGAACGATGTGGTAACGAACACCTGGAAGATCCTTAACCCTGCCACCGCGTATCAACACGATAGAGTGCTCTTGTAGGTTGTGACCTTCGCCTGGTATGTAGGCTATGATCTCTACTGAGTTGGTTAAACGTACTTTAGCCACTTTACGCAAAGCCGAGTTAGGCTTTTTAGGAGTGGTAGTATATACACGGGTGCAAACACCACGTTTTTGAGGACATGAATCTAGCGCACGGCTCTTTGATTTTGCGCGGATTATGGTGCGCGACTTACGTACTAACTGTTGAATGGTAGGCATTCTCTCTTTATTTTTGGGACGGCAAAAGTAGGCTTTATATTGGAATTTCAAAACTGTGGCAAAACAAATTTGCCCTATTTTTGCTAATTATTCTCAGCACCTGTTGAAATCGACAGTTTATCCACTTCTTTAAAACCCCTTTTTTCGGCCATTTTCAACCAAATCGGTTCTATAAAAACAAAAAGCGGGGCTTTTGGGCTCCGCTTTTGCATTCTGCTATTAAAATTGTGTTGTTAGTTTTTAGGTGCGCCGCCTTCAGCTACTATTATTACTTTGTTGTTCAAGCACTCGACAAATCCACCCGTAATGTCGAACCTTTTAACACCTTCAGTAGTGTTGGCTTTAACTACACCTGCGGCCAAAGCCGATATAATTGGCGCGTGGCGGTTCAATATTTCAAATGAACCATCTACGCCTGGTAGCTGTACCAAGGTAGCCTCGCCGCTATATAGCTTCTTCTCCGGTGTCAATATTTCTAATACCATAATTAGTTGTCTGTTGTTTGTTGCCCGTTGCGAGTTGAAAGGCACCTACCGGCAACTGTCAACCCACAACTTACAACTATTTATTACTTAGAGGCTTCAGCCAATAATTTTTCGCCTTTTTCTATTGCTTCTTCTATGCTACCTACTAGGTTGAAGGCTGCTTCTGGGTACTTGTCAACTTCGCCGGCAAGTATCATGTTAAAGCCGCGGATAGTTTCGTTGATGTCAACGAACACACCTTTCAAACCAGTGAACTGTTCAGCAACGTGGAATGGCTGAGAAAGGAAACGCTGAACACGGCGTGCACGGTGTACAACTGCCTTGTCTTCTTCGCTCAATTCATCCATACCAAGTATCGCGATGATATCTTGCAATTCTTTGTAACGCTGAAGGATTTCTTTAACACGCATAGCGCATCCGTAGTGCTCGGTACCAAGTACTGCTTCGCTAAGGATACGAGAAGTAGAATCCAATGGGTCCACCGCAGGGTATATACCTAGCTCGGCTATTTTACGGCTAAGTACCGTAGTAGCATCCAAGTGGGCGAAAGTAGTAGCCGGAGCCGGGTCAGTCAAGTCATCGGCAGGTACGTACACCGCTTGTACCGATGTAATTGAACCACGCTTAGTTGAAGTAATACGCTCTTGCATGAAACCCATTTCGGTAGCAAGGGTAGGTTGGTAACCCACCGCAGATGGCATACGGCCTAGTAGCGCCGATACCTCTGAACCTGCCTGTGTGAAACGGAAGATGTTATCGATAAAGAATAGGATATCGCGACCGCCCTTAGCATCGTTCTTGTCTCCATCGCGGAAGTATTCAGCTATGGTAAGACCAGAAAGAGCAACACGAGCACGTGCGCCAGGAGGTTCGTTCATTTGACCGAACACCAAGGTAGCTTGAGACTCAGCCAATGCCTTAGCATCAACCTTGTTCAAATCCCAACCACCAGCTTCCATGCTGTGTTTGAATTCTTCGCCGTACTTTATAACGTTCGATTCGATCATCTCGCGCAACAAGTCGTTACCTTCGCGGGTACGCTCGCCTACACCAGCAAATACCGATAGACCAGAGTAAGCCTTAGCGATGTTGTTGATCAATTCCATGATCAATACCGTTTTACCTACACCTGCACCACCGAACAAACCAATTTTACCACCTTTTGAGTATGGCTCAAGCAAGTCGATAACCTTGATACCAGTGAAAAGAACCGCAGCATCGGTAGCTAGGTCTTCGTATGCTGGCGGCATACGGTGGATAGGGTAACCACCCTCTTTTGATACATTTAGGTTGATACCATCGATAGCTTCGCCTATTACGTTGAAAAGCCTTCCTTTAATACCTTCGCCCACTGGCATGGTTATAGCCGCGCCACTGTCAACAGC
The DNA here is from genome assembly GCA_018267435.1 of Bacteroidota bacterium. Lineage (GTDB taxonomy): Bacteria > Bacteroidota > Bacteroidia > Chitinophagales > LD1 > Bog-950. Next base: position 6,434 of record JAFDYM010000069.1, read on the forward strand.
TTCCATACCGCGGCGTAGGCCGTCGGTGCTATCCATGGCTACTGTACGTACGCCATCTTCGCCTAAGTGCTGTTGTACCTCAAGTATTACCTTTTGGCCGTTATCCCTTGTTACTTCAAGGGCGTTCATAATTTGTGGAAGCTTGCTGCCTTCAAAGCTCACGTCCACTACTGGGCCGATTATCTGCTTTATTTTACCAACGTTTGCCATCGATTATATGGTTTGTTAAGAGTTTTTTAGATTAAAAACAGCATAAATGCTGCACACCCTTTAAAATGCGGTGCGAAAATAGAGCGAAAACGCAAATAACCAAACAGAAACCTAGTACAAGTTAGGGGTGTTGGCAATTATTTTTATAATGATTGGACCATTTTGCCCCTCTGCCCATAGCCCAGCGCCGCCAATGGCTTGAAAACCGTGCACTTGGCTAGGTAGAAACTGTTAAAAAACATGGACAGGCCTAGCTTGCCGAAATTGTTAATTCAACAACATACATATATAATAGCCAAGAAAAAGGTGCCCAAGCAATAGCCAAAGGCACCTTTTTCATCAAAATACGATTTACTCCTATTTCTTCTCTGCCAGTATTTTATCTACCACGCCTGGGTCTAGCAGGGTAGACGTATCGCCCAAGTTGCTGATGTCCCCTTCGGCTATTTTGCGCAGTATTCGGCGCATTATTTTGCCGCTGCGGGTTTTAGGTAGACCCGGCACCACCTGTATCTTATCGGGCCTTGCAAACGGACCTATACGCTCTGTTACTATAGCACGTATCTCCTTCTCTATATTTTCCGACACTACATCATCAATATGGCAAATAACGTATGCGTAAAGCCCTTGGCCTTTTACATCGTGCGGATATGCTACCACTGCCGACTCTACCACCAAGCTATGCTCGTTAATGGCATCTTCCAATTCGCCCGTGCCTATACGGTGGCCCGATACATTCACCACGTCATCTACCCTACCCGTTATTCTATAGTAGCCATCGGCATCGCGCTTACAGCCATCGCCCGTAAAGTAGTAGCCCTTATAAGTGCTGAAGTAGGTAGTGCGGAAACGCTCATGGTCGCCATACACACTGCGCGCCATGCCCGGCCAAGGAAACTTGATGCACAGGTTGCCTTCTACCCCATTGCCATGTATCTCGTTGCCCTTTTCATCCATCAATACTGGCTGCACGCCGGGTAATGGGAAGGTAGCAAAGGCAGGCTTCAACTTGGTTACGTTGGCTATGGGCGAAATCAATATGCCGCCCGTTTCCGTTTGCCACCAAGTATCTACTATCGGGCATTTATCTTTACCTACGTTGTGGTGGTACCACTCCCAAGCCTCTTCATTTATAGGCTCGCCTACTGAACCCAACACGCGCAAGCTCGATAGGTCTTTGCTTTCAAATATCTCTGTACCGAACTTCTCCAATGAACGAATAGCCGTAGGCGCGGTGTAAAGAATATTCACCTTGTGCTTATCTATCACATCCCACAATCTGCCATAGTCAGGAAAAGTAGGTGTGCCCTCGAATATGATGGAGGTAGCGCCGTTCAACAGTGGA
>JAFDYM010000006.1 GCA_018267435.1 Bacteroidota bacterium
CGAGTGGTGGGTGGGCGGCACACTGCACGCCGAGCGCGTAAGTGCCTGGAAAAAAGCAACAGCCGAAAACAAGCTAGCCACCTGTGCCGATATGCTGGTAGCTATAAGGCAGCAGAACAATGCCACCTATGCCAATAAAACCGACCTGAAAATAGATGCCGAAAAAGTAGTGAAGTGTATAAATGAGAAAGTACAGGCCGGTGCCGCCGATACCACTAAGGTAGCAGCACTAGCTGTAGAGTGTGTGGTAGACTTTAAAGCTGGAGGCATGCAGTAGCAGGCAGCAGCGTTAACGTTGTTTAAATTAATAGCCGATACAATACTCGTATTTACCGACAAATCGGCGTTTTGGTATTATGCCATTTAACTTTGAATAGTTTGGCATAGTCAGTAGTTGGAATGAATTTTATGAAGAAAGCACGATTAACCCTAGTACTTAACCTCATAGCTATCATAGCCTTTGCACAGGGCTATAAAGTAAGCGGCACTGTAATAGATGCCGATGATACCACAGGCATGAGCAGTGCTAATGTGGTATTGGTAAACAGCGCCGATACTACCCAATGGCAGGGCGCAGTGGCCGACCTTGATGGCAACTTTGAATTTAGTAATGTACAGAACGGCAACTATAAACTAAGGGTGCGCTACTTAGGCTATAACGATATGGAGCAGAACCTAGCGGTGAACAATGCAGACCTAGCGCTAGGTAGTATAAAAGCCACCAAAAACACCAAGCAGCTAAAGCAGGTAGAAATAGTAGAACAGCAAACGCGCGTAGAGGTAAAAGCCGACACAGTAGAGTACAATGCCAAAGCCTATAAAACCAACCCTGACGCAACGGCTGAAGACCTTGTGGTGAAGATGCCGGGTGTAACCCGAGAAGACGGCGTAATAAAAGCACATGGGGAAGAGGTAAAGAAGGTGACGATAGATGGTAAAGATTTCTTCGGCGATGATGCGTCGATGGCACTCAAGAACCTGCCAAGCGATGTGGTGGACAGGGTGCAGGTGTACGACCGTATGAGCGACCAAGCACAGTTTACAGGTTTTGATGATGGAAGGTCGCAGAAGAGCATGAACATAGTAACAAAGGGTGGCATAAGCGATGGCGTGTTCGGCAAAGTGTATGCAGGTTATGGTTATTTGAATGACTCTAAATACAGTGCAGGCTTCAACATCAACTGGTTTAAAGAGAACCGCAGACTTACCTTTTTGGGTATGAGCAACAACATAAACCAGCAGAACTTTAGCATGGATGACCTAGTGGGCGTAACCGGCAATACATCGCAGCGCGGTGGTGGAGGTATGGGTGGGCCAAGAGGTGGTGGACGTGGACCCGGTGGAGGCGGTGCAGCCAGCAACTTTTTGGTAAGCCAAGCAGGTGGTATATCTACCTCTCACGCGGCGGGTATGAACTACGCCGATGTGTGGGGCAAACTAAAGAAGGTGCAGGTAACGGGCAGCTACTTCTTTAACCTTAGCGATAATGTAACAGGCAGCGACATAGCAAGGCAGTATTTCAACACGGGTGATACATCTACCTATTACAACGAAAATAATGATGCGAACAGCCGCAACATCAACCACCGTTTCAACTTCCGCTTGCAGTACAACATCGACTCGATGAACAGCTTGATAATAACGCCCAAGCTAAGCGTACAGCAGAACAATAAAACCAGCAGCACCTTTGGGCAAACCACTAATCCAGAAGGCAGCTTGCTAAGCCAAAGTAACAGCAATGTAAATGCCTACAACCTTGGCTATAACTTTAGCACAGAGTTGCTGTTCCGCCACAAGTTCAACAAGCCTAAGCGTACTATATCCTTCAGCGTTACACCTACTATCAATAATAAGAAAGGCAACTCGACACAGTACTCGGAGAACCTGTATGCCGGCAGCGATACTTCGATAATAGACCAAGAGACGGTAAGCAGCAGCAACAACTACACCATAGCGGGCAACATAACCTACACCGAGCCAGCAGGTAAAACAGGTATAGTGCAACTAAACTACGATGGCAGCTACAACTGGAACATGGCCGATAAGCAAACCTCGGCGCTTGATAGTATAAGCAACGAATACAATGTGCTGGACACGCTACTATCGAACAAGTACGACAATAACTATATGACCCAGCGCGCAGGTGCTACCTACCGCGTAAACATAAAGCAAGCATCGCTTAGCGTGGGTGTAGACGGGCAGTATGCATTGCTTACAGGCACTAGTACTTTCCCTTATAGTTATAGCACTAACCGCTCATTCTATAATGTGTTGCCTAATGCTATGTTCAGCTATAAGTTTAAGAACAATGCCAATATACGTGTAATGTACCGCACCAGTACTACTGCACCAAGTATAAGCCAATTGCAGAGTGTGATAGATAACAGTAACCCATTATTGCTTAGCACGGGTAACCCAGACCTAAAGCAAACTTACACCCATCGTGCCTTTGTACGCTTTGGTTATACCAATACCAAAACAGCGCAGTCGTTCTTCACCTTTGCATCGGTTAACTATACACAGAACTACATAGGTAACAGCACCATGATAGCGGCTAGCGATACTACCCTTAATGGTGGCATAGTGCTACCTGCAGGTGGACAATTATCAAGGCCGGTAAACCTTAGCGGCAACCTTAGCAGCAACTTGTTTATGACTTATGGCTTACCCATAAGCAAAATAAAAAGCAACATAAACTTAAACGCAGGTTTAACCTACAGCCGCACGCCGAGTATGATAAACATGGTAGAGAACATGGCGAACACTTATGGTGTAAACGGCGGCTTTGTACTGAGCAGCAACATTAGCGAGAAGATAGACTTTACCATTATGTACCGCGGTGGTTACAACATAGTAAAGAACAGCATCAGCACAACATCTGACAACAACTACTACTCGCATACAGCAGATGTTCGTTTCAACTGGATGTTCTGGAAAGGTTTTGTATTCAACACTACTTTGCAGAATACTTTGTATGCGGGTATAGCACAGGGCTACAACCAAAACATTTTCCTGTGGAATGCAGGCTTGGGCTATAAATTCTTGAAAGATAAATCGCTGGAAGTACGCTTTACGGTGAACGACATATTGAACCAAAACAATGGTATAGCACGTACCGTAACCGAGACCTATATAGAGGATAGCCAAACACAAGTGCTAAAGCGCTACTTGATGTTGACAGTAACATATAACTTGAGGTTCTTTAAGAATAAGGCGAAGGGGTAAGAACTACAAAACTCATCCCCAACCCTTCTCTTTAAAAAGAGAAGGGAGCAATGTTGTGATATAAATCTTAAGATAGTTCGTTGCCGCTGATTTTAATCAACGGAACATAAAAACAGAAAGCGCCATCCCGATAATCGTGACGGCGCTTTCTGTTTTGTAAAGGAGAGGCAAAGTATTGCGTCTCTACTAAAAAACCTTTGTGCACTTTGTGAAAAGCCTTCGTGTTCTTAGTGGTTAAATGCGTTGCTTACTTCCTATTCTGCTCTTCCCATTCCGCGGTTTTGCGGGCTAGTTCTTGGGCGAAGTTTTTCATGTCCTCCATAGCATGCGGGTTGCCAGTAGCTTTTGCATACGACTCCGTCATGCTCAATAGTGTTTGGAAGTAATGCGAGTGCATTTCATCTACGGTTATGTCGTTCGTCCATAGGTCTATTTTTAGGGTTTGGTTCTGCACCTCGTCCCATATCGATATCATGATGCTTTTGCAATCGCGCAGCTCTTGGTTTTTGGTATCGGTAGCCATCCACTTAATGTCTACGGGTACGTTCTTCTCGTCCAAACCTATTTTAAACCTTATCTCCGATTGCTTCTTAATCTCTGCCATTGTGTTGTTTATTATGTATTGTTATTTCGTTTTCCACTCTCTTATTAAATCCAGTATCTCATCTTGAATACTGGCGGTCATATCAGCCTCGTACCAAGCGTGCAGCCTGCGCACATTCTCTTTAAATTCGATGCTTGGGTCTGCCTTCATTTCGTTTACCAAAGCCTGCAACACTTGCGGGCGCGGGCCCCAAGTGCCTAGCTCAGCCAAGTTACTTTTGCGCAAACATACCAATTTAGGAATAGCATTGGCGCCATTGGTTTGGTAGGCCTGCATTATATCTGGGTTTGTATCGCGCAATAGTATACGTAGGTCGATGTTATCGGTAGCCGTAGAAAGGATGTGTAGCGCCGTAGCACCCCAGCTGGCATCGCCGCACCAAGGTTCACTTATCATCAACCATACCCATTCGTCTTTCAATTCGCTTAGGGCGTTATACAGCTTTTGGTTCAGCACCATTTTATCTAGCACCAATTCCGTGCGCTGTAGGTTGCTTTGCGTGTAGCGGTGCATCTTTTCATCGGCATATACGCCTACGGGTTGGGCTACCATGTCTTTCATTAGCTGAAAGTAGGCATCCCAATTTAAGCTGCGCTCCAATACATCGCGGGTAATCAATTGCGGCATAGGGCGGCAAATATAGGGTAAAGAGGACTCTATTTTCAACCACCCCCTACCCCCTCCTATAAACAGGAGGGGGGTTAGTTTGCGCTTCTATCCTTGCTTCTCCCCTAGCAAACACCCTAGCTTATGGTATTATCTATCGAGCATCGATAAGGAATATTTGCCTTTTACATTTCACAGGCATTAACATCAATACTTACTTTCTTAACTTTACTTCGTGTCGTAGTGCCTTTGTGGCAATACTTTTCTACAACCAAAAACAAACCATATATGGAATACAGGCGATTAGGTAAATCGGGCTTACAGGTAAGTGCGGTATCGTTAGGCAGTTGGGTAACCTTCGGCAACCAAATAGGCGACGATGTGGCCGAGGAACTGATGGTAAAGGCTTACGATGCGGGCGTCAACTTTTTCGATAATGCCGAGGTGTATGCACACGGCAAAAGCGAAATAGTAATGGGCAATATTCTAAAGAAAATGAACTGGGACCGCGACACTTGGATGGTATCGTCGAAGGTGTATTGGGGCCGCGTGGCCGAGCCAAAGCCCAACCAAAAGGGTTTGATGCGCAAACACATTGTAGAGGGATGCCATGCTGCGCTGAAGCGCTTGCAGGTGGAGTACTTGGATATATACTTTGCGCACAGGCCCGATGTAAATACACCAATGGAGGAAGTGGTGTGGAGCTTCCATAACCTGATAGTGCAGGGCAAGATACTATACTGGGGCACCAGCGAGTGGACGGCGCAGCAAATAACCGAGGCGCACCTAGTGGCAGAAAAGCACCACCTAATAGGCCCCATAGCCGAGCAGAACCAATACAATATGCTTAACCGCAACATGATGGAGCGCGACTACTTGCCATTGTTCAGCAACTATGGCATGGGCACAACTATATGGAGCCCTTTGGCTTCGGGGCTATTGACGGATAAGTACTTTGACGGCAGCGCTACCAACGAGAAAACACGCATGGACCTAATGGTATGGCTAAAGGAACGCGCCCTTGGCGATATGGATAAGGTAGAAAAGGTGAAGAAGCTATATGAGTTGGCGAAGGGTTTGGATGTGCCGCTAGCGCACTTGGGCTTGGCTTGGTGCTTAAAGAACAAGAATACGTCTACCGTAATACTTGGAGCATCGAAGGTTTCGCAACTTGAGCAGAACTTGAAGTGCTTTGATGCATTGCCAAAGTTGACAGACGAAGTAATGACACAGATAGACGAGATACTACAGAATAAGCCTGTGGTGCCGGTTTATTAGAACAAAATGGGATTGCTACAAAGCTTAAACCTTATTGTATCATCCCTACGGGATTCTGTATGTTTTGAGGTGGATATTCTACCAATATATCGTCCCTAACGGGACTTAAGAAATTGAAGAATCCATGTCAATAAGAAGCGATTATGTTGCGGTTAAGTAGATTGAGTATTCTTACAACTATTGATAGTGTAAATTCTGCTGTGTAACATTTTTCAGTCCCGTTAGGGACGACATGTTGGTAGCAACGCTTAAGAAAAAGAATAGAATCCCGTAGGGATGATACCTTTCATCTAGAACCTAAACCGATATAGCTTAAACTAAAAAGTGCCGCCATCATTTAACTGAGGCGGCACTTTCTGTTTCATAGTATATCGTTATTAGTACTTCGGCATTTCTGGGTCTATTTCATCGGCCCAAGCCAATATGCCGCCCTTTAGGTTATATAGGTTGGTAAAGCCGTGGTTCTGCTCCAAATAGCTAATGGCGTTGGCACTGCGCATACCGCTGCGGCAGTGTACCACTACAGGCTTATCGCGGCTTATTTTGCCTACGTTCTCAGGCACGGTACCTTGTGGTATCAATTCGCCCTTAAGGTTGCATATTTCGTATTCGTGCGGTTCGCGTACATCTATCAATTGGAAATCGACGCCGCTATCCATCATGGCCTTCAATTCCTCTACTGTTTTTTGCTGCATGGTTATGTTTTTAAGTATGGCTAAAATAACAAACCGAATGGAAAAATATTGTCCCTTTTATAAGCCTCTACCATTGCAAAATGTATTTACTTAGTAGTGGCATAAATTGGTAAAGAATAGCCCCATGAAAAAGATACCCGCCCTGCTGTTGCTACTTGCCGTAGCTAGTGTTTCGTTTGCACAAATTACCATTACCAAAGATGATATGCCCGAGGCTGGAAACAGCATTTGGTATAGTACCGATATTTCGATTGGCAATATTGACTACGCCAGCACGGGGGCAAACTATACGTGGGATTTTAGCAGCCTAAGCCCACAGCAACAAGCTACCTACGACTACAAGTTTGGCTTATACATCAACCCTGTGTATTCCGCATTCTTCGGCTTCAACTCGTTTGGATTAAAAATAGCCGACCAGATAAACCTGAACGTTGTTCAGTTCAATAACGTTTACAATTTCTTCAAAACATCCTCTTCTAAGTTTACTGCCGAAGGTTTTGGCTTTGAAATAAGTGGTGTACCAGTGCCTACCGACTACCAGATAGCAGATAAGGTGTACCAGTTCCCTCTACAATATGGAGATAAGGATACTAGCGACTACAGGGTAAGTTTTCAGCCAGATAACAACACTACCTTTACCCGTAAAGGCATACGTATAAACGAAGCCGATGGCTATGGCACTGTGATAACTCCTTACGATACATTCAATAGCCTAAGGGTAAAGGTTACACTAATAGAAACCGACTCGGTGGGCAATACCAGCCTTCCTTTTCCTGTACAAGTTACGCGCACCAGCATTAACTACCAGTGGCTAAGCAACACCGAAAAAATACCTGTGGTAGAAGTGCAAGGTACCGATGCCCCCATAGTGGGCTACACCCCTACCCAAGTGCGCTACCGCGATGCAGCCCCTAGCACTACTGGTATTAATGAAGCAAACAAGAATATAGTGAGCCTATACCCTAACCCTAGCCGCGAACAAATATGGCTTGGCGCACCTGCTGGCACATACAATGTAAGCATTACTAACCTAGCAGGCGAAACATTGCTTTATCTGCCTAACTATACCGAGCCAAAGGTGGATGTAAGCAGCCTTGCCAATGGTATGTACCTGCTGCAAATACAACAGGGCAATACCTACGCCTATGGCCGATTTACCAAAGCATACTGATAAAAATTGTAAAACCATATAGCAGCTAAAGCCTTAGTGCCATATTAGCGGCAGAAAGGTATATTTACATACCTGTTATACCCTAGTTTATTGTTATGATGAAACGTACCCTGCTAAGTATTGCTGCCTTGTGTATACTGCTGCTAGCACAAGCCCAAAACCCCGAAAAAGCCAAGCTGATAACCGGCCCCGTAGTGGGCGCCGTAACAAAGACCAGTGCCAAGGTATGGATAGCATACCGTGGCGATGGCTTGAACATGGTAAGCCTACAGGATACCGTAACGGATGAAATACACTACCCTACTGGGTTCAAAAAAACGAACGATAGCAAAGGCAACTTCTCGTTGGTAATGGACTTTACAGACTTAAAGCCCGGGCATACCTATAAGCCTAAGTATGCATTTAGCTTGCTAAGCCCACGCCCTAGGTGTATAATAACCACACCCGAAGATGTAGCAGTAAAAGATGTTGAGTTTCTTGTAGGCTCATGCGCCTTGTTGAACACCGATTGGTCGCGCTTTATGTTCCCAGGCTTTTCGGTAAACATATTCAATGTAATGAAGCGCGAGCGTAGCGACTTTATGTTTTGGCTAGGCGATAACGTGTATTACTTCAGCAAGCACTACAACAGCTACGATGGTATGTTCAACCGCAACTTGAAAATACGCAACGAGTTTCTTAGCCTAACCGACTTTTTGGCAAAGCAACCTAACTATGCTATATGGGATGACCACGATTATGGCTGGAACGATGCCGACAAAACTTTTCCGCTAAAGGATACGGCCCTAAAGGTTTTCAAAAGCTTTTGGCCTAATCCGTACGATGAACAGGATAGCACGAAGGGCAACCTGTTTACCTTCCGCTATTACGATGCCGAGTTTTTTATGACCGACGACCGCTGGTACCGCGACCCAGAGGGCGATAGCACAGGTGCATTTTTAGGTATGGAACAAGTAAAATGGCTGCAAGAAAAACTTAAGAACAGCGATGCTACCTTCAAGTTTGTATGCGTGGGCAGCCAAGTGCTGAACGAGTGCTACTATGGCGAGAGCTATGCCAAATACCCAGTAGAGCGCCGTGCCTTGCTGGACTATATAGCCGAGAACAACATACCAGGCGTTATATTTCTAACTGGCGATAAGCACTACACCGAGCTAAGCAAACGCGACTGGAAAGGCTACCCTATGTACGATTTTACGTCGTCGCCGCTTACAAGCCCCGTAGTACCGGTAAAACACATTAAAGGCTACCAGAACGTATGCCTATTGCCTGAAACAGGTTACTATAAAAAGAACTACGGCAAGATAAGCCTAAGCGGCCCAGCCGATAACCGGGTATGCAAAATGGAGATATACGGCAAGTCGGGTAAAAAGAGGTGGGAATACAAAATCAACATAAACGATATAAAGAAGAAATAAGCGAAACGAAAAAGGGACAACATCATGTTGTCCCTTTGCATTTATATAGATGTGATATTAGTCGTTCCTTCTACCGCCCAAAAACATATTGATGTAGTATAGCAACATAGCCAATGACGATAGCGCTGCTACTACATAAGTCATGGCGGCCCACTTTAAGGCATCTTTAGCCATATCGTGCTCGCGGCTGGCTACTATGCCCGAAGATTCCAACCAAGCCAATGCGCGGTTCGATGCATCGAACTCAACCGGCAATGTAACAAAGGCAAACAGTGTGGTAAGCGCAAACAAGGCTATACCAAAAGCTACTATACCTAAACCGACTACTGGGGTAAGCATAGCTATAAGCACACCGCCCATTATAATCCATTGGGTCCAGTTGCTGGCAAAGCTTACTACCGGTACCAGTTTGCTACGCATACCTAGCCATGTATATGCACGTGCATGTTGCACTGCGTGGCCACACTCGTGCGCGGCTACGGCAGCAGCGGCTACGCTACGGCCATGATACACATCGGGCGATAGGTTTACAGTTTTATCGGCCGGGTTGTAGTGGTCGGTTAGCTTACCTTCTACCGATTGTACCTTTACATCGTCTATGCCATTATCGCGCAGCCTTTTTTGCGCTCCCTCGGCACCTGTCAATCCGCCACGAAAAGCCACCTGCGAATACTCGGCAAACTTGCGCTTAAGCATATAGCCTACATACCAACTAGCAGCCAATGAACCTAAAATGATAATCCA
>JAFDYM010000070.1 GCA_018267435.1 Bacteroidota bacterium
TGCTCTTCTCGTTAGGGCGTACGCTAATGGTTTTAATGGCCCAAGTGGCGCTATCTATCCAAGCATGGCCTTTAAGCGCTACGTCTTCTTTTACCTTGCCCACAAAATTCAGCTTGTACGATACGCGGCCATCTAGCAACGCTGTATCGGTAAGATAATAGTAGTAGAAGGTAATGGCATTGTTGGCAAAGGGCGCCATAAAAGATTTATTGGCAATAATAACGTTGCTGGCATAAAGGTCAAGCACGGCAAATTGGTCGTCTATTAGCTGGTAGAAGCTTGGGTTGTCTATACCCGTTAAGGTTTCGCCCTTTATAAAGCTTTTAAGGCTCTTGGGCTTTTTGCGGTAGTACACCTCGTAGCTGGTTTCTTTTAGCAAGCCAGGTATAAACACATCGCCTAGGGCAGTGGTATCTTTGTTTTCGAAGGCAAAGCGGAAGGGCTTGAACAGGGCAAAATTCAAAAACTTTGGACCTGGGTTAAGCAGCGATATCAATATTTTATCGTAGCCCTTGTAATGGTAGCTAGGCAAGTTGCTGGGGTCGTTCTTCGCCTTGTTTTCTACCACTTTATAAAACACGTAGTTGGCAGTAGTATCTATTTCGCGTTTGCGTTTGCGGCCAGCCTTTACTGTTACTTCCTTCAGTTCTACATCGCCAGTACCCATTTCTATGGTTAGTTCCTGCGTAGCACCGCGCTTAATGGCCACTACCTTGGTTTTGTAGCCAAGGTACGAAAACGATATACTGTCAACCTTCTCGATTGTTTTAATCAAAAACTCGCCCTTGGGGTTGCTCATGGTGGCGCGCAGGGTACCTATAAAGCGTATGTTGACATATTCCAACGGCTCTTTGGTTTGGCCATCAATTACCTTTCCATACACCTCGGTATTGAGCTGCGGTAGCTGCTGCGCGGGCAAAAGGTTGCCAACGATGCACAATAAAAGTAGCGCACAGAGGTGTTTTAACATAATTGGTTAGGGGGCGCTAAAATATAAGAAATATTGTAGCGGTAAACTTGATAGCTGTCAGCGTAAACATGCCTACTTAAACGGTAGAACGGCGGAAAACGTGCCTTTAAGGGAGATTTTCTTAAATCTTCTTGGCTACTAGCTAATAAAAAGTAGTTCAAATCTGGTTCGATATTCCAGCAAAAAATACGCTGTTCACTATCCACATCATTATCCACCAAAGTTGGCTTTTTTTAGTGCCTATTTTGTTGCACTTTCTAATCGTTTTAATACATAAAACGCTGGTTTACTTATCTAAATTATCTCCTCCACTTTTTTTAAAAAACTATTAACAGCCTGTGTCTAAATTTTGAACTTCACTACAGTTCTGCATTGTATACTTGTACCAAGTTCTTATACATCATTGTAAATGTTTGCAGCTACGGCTGCAATTGAAAAGGAACCGCGTGAAAATCGTGGACTGTTGCGCAACTGTAAGTAACTCTGGTAAGTTTTACTTGCCCCGCACCGTGAGGCTGGGCATTAGCAGTTAATGGCAAGAGTTACATAGTCAGACACTTGCATTTACAATTTTGTGTAGATACTTCGCAATAAAGTAACTGCACTAATAAACGCCGCTTTATTCGCCACCCAATGGCGGATGTGGGACAGTTATCGGTAACGGTTAGCATTATTAAATTGAAATACAACACTTTGAAATAAACGATAACGATGGCCCACGAGGAAAACGAACTTTTGCTGAAAGAAAACAAGGACCGCTTTGTAATACTTCCTATCAACTACCCTAAACTATGGGAGATGTATAAGAAGCACGAAGCTAGTTTTTGGACGGCAGAGGAAATAGACCTAAGTGCCGACGCTAAGGACTGGGCCGCCATGAACGACGGCGAGCGCCACTTTATTTCTCACGTATTGGCATTTTTTGCTGCTAGCGATGGTATAGTAAACGAAAACCTGGCCGTAAACTTTATGCGCGAGGTACAGCTGCCCGAGGCCAGATGTTTCTATGGTTTTCAAATAATGATTGAAAACATACACGCCGAAACCTACGCGCTATTGATAGATACTTATATAAAGGACCCTATTGAGAAGGACCGCCTATTCCACGCTATGGATACCGTACCTGCGGTAACCAAAAAAGCCGAGTGGGCACTACGTTGGATAGAGAACGGCACCTTTGCGCAGCGCTTGGTGGCTTTTGCAGCGGTAGAGGGTATTTTCTTTAGCGGTAGCTTCTGTTCAATATTCTGGTTGAAGAAACGCGGCCTTATGCCGGGCCTTACTTTCAGCAACGAGTTGATAAGCCGCGATGAAGGCTTGCACTGTGAGTTTGCCTGCTTGCTATACAGCATGTTGGAGAACAAGCTTTCAGAAGAGGAAGTGAAAGGCATTATCCGCGACGCGGTAGAAATAGAGAAGGAGTTTGTAACCGATGCATTGCCAGTAGAACTACTGGGCATGAATGCAAAGATGATGCAACAATACATAGAGTTTGTGGCAGATAGGTGGCTAGGCGAGCTGGGCTGTGGCAAAATATACAATGCTACCAACCCGTTCGATTTCATGGAGATGATTTCGCTACAAGGCAAAACCAACTTCTTCGAAAAGCGTGTAGGCGATTATCAAAAAGCAGGGGTACTAAGTGGTAAAGACACGCAGACCTTCTCGCTTGAAGAGGATTTCTAGTAAAACGACAAAATAATTAAACACAACATCTTTCGCTTTTAGCAGGTGGAGGAGTGGAGGAATTGACGGAGACATTTAACCAAAACATTATAAAATTTTAAGAACTATGCAGGTAGTAAAACGCAATGGAAGAATAGAGAGCGTTAAGTTCGACAAAATAACAGCTAGGATACAGAAGCTGTCGTACGGCCTTAGCCCAATGGTAAACATAATAGATGTGGCCAAGAAGGTGGTAGAAGGTATTTACGACGGTGTTGCAACTACCGAGTTAGACAATTTAGCTGCAGAAACAGCAGCATCGCTTACCACCAAGCATCCTGACTATGCTTTGTTGGCATCGCGTATAGCTGTAAGCAACTTGCACAAAAATACCGAGAAGAGTTTTTCGGCTACTATGCGCAAGCTGTACAACTACACCGATAGCAAAACAGGCCGCCACATGCCATTGCTTTCAGATGATGTGTACGACATCATCGAGAAGAATGCCGACCTATTGGACAGCACCATTATTTACGACCGCGATTTCGCTTTCGACTATTTCGGTTTCAAAACCATCGAAAAATCATACCTGCTACGTATAGATGGTAAAATAGTGGAGCGCCCTCAGCACATGTATATGCGTGTGGCGATAGGCATACACAAAAACGATATAGAGAGCGCTATACTTACGTATAACCTAATGAGCGAGCGTTGGTTTACACATGCTACACCTACCTTGTTCAACGCAGGTACGCCTAAGCCGCAAATGTCATCTTGTTTCCTATTAACGATGCAAGAAGATAGCATAGAAGGTATATACGATACCCTAAAGCAAACGGCTAAAATAAGCCAGAGCGCAGGCGGTATAGGCCTAAGCATACACAACATACGTGCTACAGGTAGCTACATAGGTGGCACTAACGGCACCAGCAACGGTATTATACCTATGCTACGTGTGTTTAACGATACTGCACGCTATGTAGACCAAGGCGGTGGCAAGCGCAAAGGCGCATTTGCCGTATACTTGGAGCCTTGGCATGCAGATGTATTCGAGTTCCTAGACCTACGCAAGAACCACGGTAAAGAAGAAATGCGCGCACGCGATTTGTTCTACGCCCTATGGATACCAGACTTGTTTATGCAGCGTGTAGAGGAGAACGGCGAGTGGAGCTTGTTCTGCCCTAACGAGGCACCAGGCCTAGCAGACTGCCACGGCGATGAGTTTGAAAAGCTATACAACCAATACGAGCGCGAAGGCCGTGCACGCCGCACCGTTAAGGCGCAGGACCTTTGGTTTGCCATAGTGCAAGCACAAGTAGAAACTGGTACACCGTACTTGCTATACAAAGATGCTGCTAACAAAAAGAGCAACCAACAGAACCTAGGTACCATAAAGAGTTCGAACCTATGTACTGAGATAATAGAGTACACTGCGCCTGATGAAGTAGCGGTATGTAACCTAGCATCGCTTGCATTGCCACGCTTTGTAAGCAACGGTACTTTCGACCACAAGAAACTATACGAAGTAACCTACCAGGCTACTAAAAACCTGAACAGGATTATTGACTATAACTACTACCCGGTACCTGAGGCTGAAAAGAGCAACCTTCGCCACCGCCCAATAGGCCTAGGCGTACAAGGTTTGGCCGACGTGTTCATTATGTTGCGTTTGCCTTTCGAAAGCGATTTCGCAAAAATGTTGAACAAGAACATTTTCGAAACCATATACTATGCAGCACTTTGTGCAAGTAACGACCTAGCTAAGGAAGAAGGTACTTACCAAACTTACAACGGCTCGCCAA
>JAFDYM010000071.1 GCA_018267435.1 Bacteroidota bacterium
AAAATACTATACGCCGAAACGCCGACCAACCCTGCAGTAGATATACTGGACTTAGAGAAGCTGGGAGCCATAGCGAAGAAGCATAACCTGATATTGATTATAGACAATTGCTTTGCTACGCCATACTTACAGCAGCCCATCAATTTCGGTGCGCACTTGGTAATACATAGCGCCACTAAGTTTATCGATGGTCAAGGTCGTGTATTGGGTGGAGTAGTAGTTGGCCCTACTGATTTAGTGAAGGAGATATATGTCTTCTCGCGCAATACGGGACCTGCGCTTTCGCCGTTCAATGCTTGGGTGTTATCGAAGAGTTTGGAAACATTGGCCGTGCGCATGGATAGGCACTGCGATAATGCTTTGAAGTTGGCGGAATACTTGGAGCATAACGATGCGGTAAGTTGGGTGAAGTATCCTTTCTTAAAATCTCACCCGCAATATGCAATAGCGAAGAAACAAATGAAGGCAGGCGGTGCTGTAGTAGCCTTTGAACTGAAGGGCGGAGTAGAAGCAGGCAAGGCGTTTTTAGATAAGCTACAAATGCTATCATTAAGCGCTAACCTTGGCGACACGCGCACCATAGTTACGCACCCTGCTTCTACTACACACAGCAAGCTAAGCGAAGCAGAGAGATTAGCGGCGGGTATAACGCCGGGCTTGGTGCGTGTATCGGCAGGCTTGGAACACATTGATGATATAATTACGGATATAGCGCAAGCGCTGAAGTAGGAGGAAGCGATTAACCACTAAGAGCACAAAGGGAAGAAACACAAAGGGCACAAAGATGAATATGCTTCGCGGTTCTCCCTTTAGGGAGTTAGAGGGTAAAGCGAAGCATTTTGTGTTTGCATTTTAATCTGTGTCCCCAAGCTTCGGGACTGTGGTAAAAAATGTATTTGGTTTTTGTATTTAATCTCTGTGAACCCCGTGTTCTCAGTGCGCGATAAAAGAAAATGAAACTGGTAATAATAGATTATGGTGCGGGTAATACCCAGTCGGTCAAGTTTGCGTTTGAGCGCTTGGGCGTGCAGCCTGTGCTGAGCGATGATGCCGATGTAATCCGCAGTGCCGATAAGGTGCTCTTCCCCGGTGTGGGCCATGCTAAGGCCGCCATGGATGTGCTGCAAGCAAAGGGCTTGGATAAGGTGATACCAATGTTGACACAACCTGTGTTGGGTATCTGCTTAGGTATGCAGTTAATGTGCAAATACAGCGAAGAAGGCAGCGTGGATTGCTTAGGTATATTCGATGAAACAGTGAAGCTGTTCGAGCCGAAAATGAAGGTGCCGCATGTGGGTTGGAATACCACGCAAGGGCAATGGGCGCTATCGAAAGAAGAAGGCAGCTACTTTTACTTTGTGCATAGCTACTATGTGCCTAAGAACGAGCACACGGCTTTAACGTGCAACTACATCGAACCCTTTTCGGCGGCTATGCATAAGGATAATTTTTATGCTGCACAGTTTCACCCTGAGAAGTCAGGAGAAGCGGGCGAGCGATTACTAAAGCAATTCTTAGAACTATAATGTACATCATACCAGCTATAGATATTATTGACGGCAAGTGCGTGCGCCTTACGCAGGGCGACTATGCGCAGAAGACCGTGTATAACGAGAACCCCTTGGAGGTTGCCAAGCAATTTGAAGCGGCAGGCATTAAACGCTTGCACTTGGTAGATTTAGATGGCGCGAAGGCAAGCCACATCGTTAACCACAAGGTGCTGCAAAGCATAGCAGGCAATACTTCGTTGCAAGTTGACTTTGGTGGCGGTATTAAAACCGATGCGGATATAGAGAAAGCCTTTGCAAGTGGTGCACACCAAATAACTGCAGGTAGCATTGCGGTTAAGAGCAAAGAAACCGTTGTGCGTTGGCTGCAACAATACGGCGTAGAGAAGATAATATTAGGTGCCGATGTAAAAGGAGAGAGCATAGCCATCAGCGGTTGGCAGGACGATAGCGGCATTAATCTGTTTACGTTTTTAGAAGAGTATGTGGCACTGGGTGTGCAATATGTTATCTGCACCGACATAGCGAAGGACGGCCTGTTGCAAGGCTCATCTATCGGCTTGTACAAATTGATATTGCAGCGCTTCCCTGATTTGAAACTGATAGCCAGCGGAGGAGTAACAAGTGTTAGCGAGTTGATAGAACTACGAGATGCAGGCCTGTATGGTGCTATAGTTGGCAAGGCGTTTTATGAGGGCAAGATAAGCTTGGAGGAGCTTTCTTCTTTTTAGTTGAGGGTAGGTAGCCTTGGTTAAGTTTTTCGACCACCCCCAACCCTCTCCTATAAACAGGAGGGGACGAAGAAGGCGACAAGCTTTAACGAGATTGGATAAGTGGTAGAACGTTCTTCTTTTTAAACTTTGTGGCTTTGTGCCTTCGTGGCAATAAAACTTTTGAATGTTAGCAAAACGCATTATACCTTGTTTAGATATTAAAGATGGCCGCACCGTAAAGGGTGTGAACTTTGAAAACCTGCGCGATGCCGGCGACCCTGTGGAACTGGCGAAGCTATATGCCGCTGAAGGTGCAGATGAATTGGTGTTCCTCGACATAACAGCTACGCACGAACGCCGCAAAACTTTGGCTGAATTGGTAGCGCGTATTGCCGCCAACATCAACATACCCTTTACCGTAGGTGGAGGTATAAGCAGCGTAGATGATGTGCAGGTGCTGCTGAAGAACGGCGCTGATAAAGTAAGCGTGAACAGTGCAGCTGTGCGCAATTCTCAATTGATAAATGACATAGCAGATAAGTTTGGCAGTCAGTGTTTGGTGTTGGCTATAGATGCTAAAGATGTAGCAGGACAATGGAAGGTGTTTCTGAATGGTGGGCGCTTAGAAACGGAGTTGGATTTATTTGTATGGGCGAAGGAAGCAGAGCAACGCGGTGCAGGTGAAATTTTGTTTACCAGTATGAACCACGATGGTACTAAGAATGGCTTCGCGAACGAGGCATTGGCGAGGTTATCAGTAACGGTAAACATACCAATCATTGCATCGGGTGGTGCAGGCGCTATGCCGCACTTTGTTGATACCTTTTCGCAGGGCAAGGCAGATGCTGCACTGGCAGCAAGTATCTTTCACTTTAAAGAGATAGGGATACCGGAGCTGAAAGGCTACTTGGCTAAAGAAGGAATTGTTGTTCGGGTGTAGCGCATCAAAGATGTCATCGACAAGCGATAACATCTTGTACTTTTGAGGGGGAGACGCGAGATGTTATCTGAAAGATGACATCTCTGAATGACAGAATAAATAATAGGATAGATGAAAATAGACTTTACCAAAAGCGATGGACTTGTACCCGCTATCATTCAAGATGCTGCTACCAACAAGGTGTTGATGTTGGGCTATATGAATGAAGAAGCCTTTAATAAAACACAGGTCGATAAGCGCGTTACGTTTTTCAGTCGCAGTAAGAACAGGCTGTGGACTAAAGGTGAAGAAAGTGGCAACTACCTAGATGTAGTTAGCATGGCCATCGACTGCGATAATGATACGCTGCTTATAAAGGTAAAGCCGCACGGACCAGTATGCCACACAGGTGCCGATACTTGTTGGAACGAAAAGAACAGCGCAGATACCTTGGCGTTTATAGCTGAACTGGAACAGACCATTACAGAACGTAGCAAAGCATCGATAGATGAATCATATGTTGCTAAGCTGATGAGTAGGGGCATAAACAAAGTAGCGCAGAAGGTAGGCGAAGAAGCCGTGGAGTTGGTGATAGAAGCGAAGGACAACAACGGCGATTTATTTCTTGGTGAGGCTGCAGATTTATTGTTCCACTACATGATGCTGCTGCAAGCCAAAGGCTTTGCGCTGAAAGATGTAGTAGCTACTTTAGAAAAGCGGAAGAAATAAAAGCGGGTTCACGCAGAGATAAATACAAAGGTCTCGCAGAGAACGCAAAGAAAATTAATGTAGTTGCTCTTCGTGAAACAGTATTATCATAGTTTAAAAAGAATACCTAAAACTTATACCTAATCGTATTCGTAAATGTTCTTCCCTCTCCTTGGGAGAGGGAAGATGCCGAAGGCAGATGGGTGAGGTGATATGCAACGCAAATACTACATACTATTCATACTTGCCGTGTTGGTGTACATCACAAACATGCAGATAGATGTAATGCTGGTAGATGCCGCTCAGTATGCCGAAATGAGTTGGGAGATGCTAACTACTGGCAGCTACCTAAAAGTATACAATCTTGGCGCGAACTATCTCGATAAACCGCCTTTGCTTTTTTGGTTGAACAGTATAAGTATGGCGCTATTCGGCGTCAGCAATTTTAGCTATAAGTTGCCTTCGGTTTTGTTTGTGTTATTGGGTGTTCTTTCTACCTACAAACTAGCGCGCTTGTATTACGATAGTACTACTGCAAGCATGGCAGCAGTTATGTTGGCTACCACGCAAGCTGCGTTTCTTATTACTAACGATGTACGTACTGATACCATGTTGATGGGCGCAGTAGCCTTTGCTACGTGGCAAACTGCTGCTTACTTCGAGCGGGGTAAATGGCAGCACCTGTTGCTAATGGGTGTAGGCATTGCATTGGCTATGCTTACCAAGGGGCCAATAGGTTTGATAGCGCCAGGCGCATCGCTGTTTTTGTATGTAGTGCTTAAGAAGAAATGGGCTGGTATCTTCAACTGGCGCATCATCTTTCCTATTGTCATTATAGGAGGTATGCTGTTGCCTATGTGTATTGGTTTGTATGAACAGCACGGCACCAAAGGCTTGCGCTTCTACTTTTGGACGCAGAGCTTTGGCCGTATAACAGGCGAGAGCGAATGGAACAATAACCCCGACCCTATCTTCTTGATCCATACAACTGCATGGTCGTTTCTGCCATGGACTTTGTTCTTCTTTATAGGTTGGCTAGGCACGATTTATAAATGGATACGCGGTGGAATAAAACACGCTGATGGTGGCGAACTAATAAGCGTTAGCGGTTTTACTTTGGTGCTTATTATGTTGATGCGTAGCAGATATCAACTGCCGCATTACATCTATGTGGTATATCCGCTGGCGGCTATTATAGCAGCGCGTTGCTTTGTTCAGTTTACAACATGGGCGAAGGCGAAGCGCATAGTAACAGTGCTACAACTTGTAATGTTGTTTGGTTTAATAGCAGTATCGGCCTTGTTGCAATATGCTATGAAGGGTGCCGATATGTTATCGCTGTTGTGCTTGATAGTGCTATATCCCGGGGCCATCTTTTTAGCTATAGAATATGGCGAGCCGAATAGCCTTATTGAGCGTATAGGCATGCGGGTGTATACGTTCATCAACCGCTTTGTGCGTATCAATATAAGCGCAAAGCAGGCGGCAGGCTATGTGCTAAACAAAAGCGGCACTAACCTGTTTTGGCTTTCAGCAGCCATCATTATTACATTCAATTTTATGATGGGGGCGTTCTACTTTCCGGCCATTATGAAATACCAATGTGGTAACGATTTCGGTAAGTATATACAGCAGCACGCCAAGCCCGAGGGCAAGCTGTATGTAATGTATGGCATGCCTATGGACTTTGCCCATGTGTTCTATGCGCAGCAAATGCCCGATACTACGGTGTGGGATAAGGATGTGTTTGCGCAGGTGTATGGCCAACATAAAAACATATTGACAATTACTACCGAAGGCGGGCTGCAGCAAATGCAAGAAAGTGGCATACCGCACCGTGTGGTGCAACTTGGTTTGTACTTTCAAGTAGCAAAGTTGAATTTGAAATTTCTGAACCCCGCCACGCGTGCTAGTGTATGCGAAAAACAGTACCTGATAGAAACCTATTAGGGCTTGATGATTTTGTTAGTACCATCTGTACTTTCAACCTGCACAATCTTGGTATTATACTCGTTGTTGTAAATGCGTACCAACAATATAAAGTACGATATAAGCAGCGGCCCGAAGATGATGCCCACAAAGCCGAACAAACCCAAGCCAATGATAACGCCGAAGAAGGTTACTAGCGGATGTATGTCGCCCAATTTTTTCTGTACTACAAAGCGGAATACGTTATCGATATTGGTGATGATGATAAGGCCATAAAGCAATAAGGCCACACCTTGCCAGGTATGTCCGTTTACCATTAGCATAATTGATAAGGGTATCCAAACTATAGTAGTGCCTACTAGCGGCAGTACGCTCATTAGCGCGGTTATTACGGCCCAAAACAATGGCTCTTCTACACCCAATACTATATAGCCCAGCCATGCAGTAAAGCCTTGTAGTATGGCTAGTACAGGTATGCCTATAGCATTGCTTAGTGTTTGGTTTTTAAGCTCGCTTAGCAGCAGGGCATCGTTTTCATCGTTAAAGGGTAGTTGATCGCGCACGTACTTTTCCATAGGCCTGGCATTGGCAAGCATAAAGTATAATATGAAGTACATTACAAACACATCGACTACGGCGCCAAGCGTAGCATTTAAAAAGTCGGGTATAACATTAGCTGCATAGCCCGCTATCTTCATGGTGGTTTCCTTGCTCAGCAAATCAACACCTATCCACGCACTTATCTTATCGCTTT
>JAFDYM010000072.1 GCA_018267435.1 Bacteroidota bacterium
CGTACCACCTATACCGCTACCGCCAGTACCGGTAGTGCCACCACAAGTAGGGCCACCGCCGCCGCCTGCCGCAAACCATCCACTTGGCGAAGCCGGTATAAGGCCTGCAAACTGCGAGTACTGTATACCTGCACCACCATTACCGCTGGTAAGTGTGCTTGCGCTGGTACCGCCGCTACCTGCACCACCGCCGCCGCCGCCTGCCGAGCTACAGCCAATATCGGTAGTGCCATTGCCACCACCGTTACCTTGACCAGCCACCGCGCCGCCCGCAGCATTTCTGCCGCCGCCGCCGCCACCGCCACCGCCGCCGCTACCACCAGGTTGGCCTGCGCTACCGCCATCGCGGCTGGCGCCACCGCCACCGCCGTATGCTGTTATACTGCCAAATACCGAGTTGCCTCCATTGCCACCTTGATAAGTGCTAGCACCGGCATAGCCGCCACCACCTACTGTAACGGTAATAGGAGAGTTGCCAACTGCATAGCTTGAGTTATATACTACGCCACCGGCACCACCACCACCGCCACCGTTACCGCCACCACCGCCGCCACCGCCTATTACTAATACTTCCACATTGGCTGCGCCGTTAGGGTTGAACGTACCTGAAGAGGTAAACACTACATAGGTGTAACCACCACTGGTGCTTGTAGTACCGCCCGATACGCTAGGCGTACCATCGGGGCGCTTAACTTGTAAAGTAGATGAAGAGCCTTGAAGATCTAAACCATAAGTAGGCGAAGTAGTACCTATACCTAGCTTGCCTGCCAATAGGTTATTGCCTGTGCCTCTAAAGTTGAATACGCCATCGGTAGTAAGGTTACCACTTCTAAAATCGTAAACACCACGTACAGTGTTGCTATAATCCATTAATGCCATGCCGTACCAACCCTTTAATGCAAAGTTGTAGGTGCTGTAGCTAGCACCATCGCCGGTACCCACTTCTACACCGTTAGTGCCTGCACCACCCCAGTAAAAGTTATTCGACACGCGGCCCGAGCCTGTAACATCAAGCGGATAACTTGGGTTGTTGTTCAATATACCCAAGTAGCCGTTTTGTGTTAGGCGCATTACTTCGCTATCGGTACCAGCGTTGCGCTTTATAAAACGCAAAGGCACATTACCTCCGCCATAGTCGTTTACGTTTAGCTTATAGCCCCATGCATTGCTGTTGCCTGTAAGAAACACCGATGGGCTGGCACTTAGCTCCAGTTTTTCGGTAGGGGCATTGGTACCTATGCCTAGGCGCAGTTTGTATTATCCCAGTATAGGTTGTTGGTGCCTGTAAGCGATGAAGTGTTGTTCCAAAATGCCACCTGCGTAGCTGCACCCGTACCTGTTACGGTACCAGTACCAGCGTTATCGGTTTGCCAAGTAGGCAAAGTACCAGGACCGTTAGATTTTAAAACCTGGCCGCTAGCACCTGCCGCTACACGGCTAAAGCTGGTAGTGCTATTGGCTACAAGCATATCGCCTACTGCTGCGCCACCGCTAAGGTCGGTATTGGTACCACCATAGGCTAAACCTATGCGGGTGGCATTCCATGTACCGCTGGTTATGGTGCCCGTGTTGGTTATATTACCTTGTACTGCTGTAGGCAAGGTGCTGGTTATGCTAGGGGCACCGCTACCATTGGTAGCTAGTACACCGTTGTTAGCAGTAGCTATTGAAGAAAGCGTATTTGCCGAAGGTGTATATAATACAGTATTAGTGCCGCCGAAGGTACTTACACCTGTACCGCCATTAGTTACAGGTACAGTGCCACTTAATGTAATGTTAGGTGTAGCGCCGCCCG
Organism: Bacteroidota bacterium; assembly: GCA_018267435.1. Taxonomy (GTDB): domain Bacteria; phylum Bacteroidota; class Bacteroidia; order Chitinophagales; family LD1; genus Bog-950. Next base: position 1,796 of record JAFDYM010000072.1, read on the forward strand.
ACGATGAAAGTGGCGCACTGGCAGTAACGCCAGTTACCGTTCCCCCTGTACCTGTGTTTACTTTATCCCACAATGGCGTGCCCGAAGTGCCTGTATTTATGTACAAGCCCGCTGTACCCCAGCTTACACCTGTGTTCCATACCACAAGGCCTTTGGGTGGCGATGGAACAGTTGCAACATCGCTAGCGCTTAACAGGTTAACATTAGGAAACCTTACCCCCTTATTGCTTGAACTTATATCAAGTATAGTGCTGCTATTGGGCGAAGAAGTACCTATACCTACTACACCTTGTATAATGGCACCATCGGTAGGGGCGGGTATATTGCTGTACGACGAACCTATGGCCATGTTGCCATTAACAGTTGCCTTGCTGGCCGGGCTATTGGTACCAATACCTACATTGCTTTGTGCCTGGGTGTGTAATGTAGCTGCAACAATAGTAAGGGCAAGTAGTAAACATTTATACATGTGGGGACTTGTTTTCGGTATGTTTTGGGTATTATGTGCGCAAAATTTGAGCCACTTTGTATTACAAAAAAACCGCAAAGGCATTAAAAGTCAAGAAAAACGGCGTAGAAGAAGCTTAAATTATAAATTATAGTAAGGCAACTTGTGCCCTTAGAGGGCTAAATAAAAACCATAAAAAAAGCCCCTTCTTTCGGAAAGGGCTTTCTGTGTTTTCAGTAGGTTTGAAATATGTTCAGCCTACCATTTGTTTTATTAGGATGCACCACATCCTGCGAGGTTGGTTTTTCTTGGTCGGGCGCAAATGTATGTTACTGAGCCTTAAACATAAGCCCCAAAATGTTAAACTGATAATTTTCCGTATTTATACGCATCAGCCGACACGAATGTCTTATTCTGCCACTAGCTGATTAAACAGGTGTTGAAGCGTAATGGCAGCATCCGCGCATAGGCCCGGGTGTACACAGCTGCATTGTATAATAGTGCTGCGCTGTGCCGTTAACCAACGGAAGCGTTCGGCGGTGTTGTACTGCGCTATGGCACCCGCGCCGCTATCGCCTTGGCTTATACGCAGCAGCGATTGCAAAGAAGCTTCTACCTCGGCTATGCTAAGCTTGGGGGCAAAGGCCTGTAGGCGGTCAATATCCAATTGTATCTGCACCCCTAAAAAGTTCTCCTCGGCGCAGTATAGTATTACGCCCACGTTCATAAACTCCTCGCGCTCCACACGCGGCACTACGCGTATTACGGCATATTCAAACAGGCGCTTAGTTTCCATGCTGTAGTGCTTTTACCTGTTCATCAATATGCGCTAGGCGTGTGGTTAAAAACTCAACATAAGCTGCTTTGTGTTCCGTTGTCGAGGCAAATGGAGCATTGGCCGATAGCC
>JAFDYM010000073.1 GCA_018267435.1 Bacteroidota bacterium
CGCCTAGCATTTAACTATGCTATAGACCGTGCGAACATAGTTGACTTTACTGCCAAAGGCGAAGGTATACCGGCGTTTAATGGATTTGTGCCGCTAGGTATGCCAGGCTATGATAACAGCAAGGTAAAGGGCTATGAATTTAACGTGGCTAAGGCGAAAGAACATTTGGCTAAGGCTGGCTACCCTAATGGCAAAGGCCTAGGTAAAGTAACGCTAGAGATAAACAGTGGTGGTGGCCGAAACGAGAAAGTGGCCGAAGCTATACAGCGTATGCTACAAGAAAATCTAAATATAGAAGTAGCCATAAGCCAAGTGGTATGGGCACAGCACACCAATAACGTAGAAACTGCTAAAACAAACTTTTGGCGCTTTGGCTGGGTAGCCGACTATCCTGATCCGAACAATTTCTTCCAGTTGTTTTATGGTAAAAACGTGCCTGCTACCATGGAGGAATCGAGCTATAGCAACCCTACGCGTTTTCAAAACAAGGCGTACGATGAGCTATACCTAAAAGCACTAGCTACTACCAACGCCGATGAGCGCAATGCACTATACAACAAGCTTGACCAAATGATAGTGGATGAAGCTCCTATATTGCCTATATACTACTCGGTAAACCGCCGCTTAGTGCAGCCGTACGTGCGCAACTTTAACAACAACGGTATGGAGTATCGCAACCTTAGAGAAGTGTGGTTCGATAAATAGAAAACAGATTGAAGATATTAGACGATAGACGTTAGATATGAATGCAGAAGCGCTACCTTACAAGGTGGCGCTTTTTCTATTCTGCTGTATGTAGGGATGTAATTGTATCGCGGCGTATGATGACTTGCTTAGCGCCTTTGTTTTTCTTTACATACTCCTCTAGCTCTTTCTCGCCGTATATAACGGTATCGGTGCCTGTTACCTTTATGGTGTGCCATACCGTGTCGCGCTTTACATAGCCGCCACCACTAGGTGCCGAACTTGGCGCAGGGGGTTGTCCCACTTGGTCAAGTTGTTCAAGTTGCTGATGTATTTCTTGCGTGTGTGCCTTGTAATAATTATACCCATAATAGCCAACAGCACCCAGTGCCCCAAGTGTAACCAACCATTTAACAGCGGATAGCAAACCGCTACCGCCCCCTGTGCTAGGCTTGTAGCTTTGCAGATCGGCTTGCACCTCTTTATGTATGTCTTGCAGTTCGGTTTTAAGCTGTGCCGCGCCAAAAACACCTATGCCATTTATTACCTGCTGCTGTAGCTCTACTTCGGCACGGAACGCAGCATCGCCATTCAGCAAGTCCTTAAACTGCTGTGTTTCTTCGGCGGTCAATTCCCCGCTAAAGAATTTGTCGATTAATATGTGCTGTTCCTCGCTAAGCATGGCTTACGGTCATTTTACTTTTTAATTGTTGCAGGCATTTATACTTCTGTGTTTTGGCATTATCGGCATTGGTATAACCTAGTTGCGCTGCTATATCTACCATGTTCATTTTTTGGTAGTAGAACAGCGTTAGTATCTTCCTACAGTTTTCGCCCAGCAACTGCATGGCATCGGTTACCTGCTTTATGGCGGGCTCGTTGCTATCGGCTGGTTCATCTACAGCTATGTTCTCGTACTTTTCATAGTCGTCTATTGCGCGTAGGTTTTTGCGGCTACGCAGTTTCTTTAGCCATATATTGCGGGCTACCGAGTATATGTATGTTTTTATAGCACAAGTTAAGGTAAATCCCTCTTCTCGGCTTTGGTTGAACAGCACTATCATAGTCTCTTGAAATACATCTTCGGCATCGGCGCTGTTGCCGCTGTTTTTTGTTATTAGGTACTCCACCATTTTATAGTGCTCCTTATACAATAGCTTGAACGCCTGGCGGTAGTCAGTGCGCAGTAATTGCAGTAAGGTATGGTCGGTAGTATGGGCCATTATGGTTTAATACCTGTTGGGCTAATAAAGTAACCCTGCTTCTTTAATTATTAATAACCACTCGCTGCTTTGCAGCTCTCCCTTTAGGGAGAAGTGTTGCGCTAGCAACACGGAGGGTAGCAAAGCCCCACCAAAAAATATTTTCTTTTTCAAGGTTACTTATTCCTATGCCGAGGTATATACCTGTGAAAGTAAATTATTATCCCTAAAAAACATCATTTATGAAACAGAGGAAAAAACTAATACTGCTGCTAGTTATCTGCTTGCTACAAGTTGTGGTATATGCCGCCAAGGTAAATACGCTTACTATCTACTTTGCTAAGGATAAATATATAGTAACGGGTGCAGAAGGAGAGAAACTATACGCCCTAAAAAATGCCGACCTTATTATGCTGCATGGCCACACCGATGCCGACGGTAGCAATGTATATAATGAGCAGTTGTCTGCCAAGCGCGTGGCCGAGGTGCAGCGCATAGTAGCGCAGCTATGCCCTAATGCCCGTGTAGAAACCAAGCACTATGGTGAATATGAACCCATAAACGCCAACGAGGACGAGGTGGCCAAAACTGCCAACCGCAGGGTAGAAGTTTCATACATAGTGGACCCACTGCTAAGTACCAAGGTACCCGTACAAAGCTTTACTATAGATACACGCATAGGCCAAACCATAACCTGTAAGCAAGGCACACAGGTAGTAATACCCGCAGGTGCATTCGCAGCTGCCAACGTAACTATAAACGTAACGGAGTACTACGACCCATTGCAGATATTTTCGGCTAACCTAAGCACCAAGTGTAATGGCGCACCCATTGAAACTGCGGGTATGATATACATAACCGCTGAAGTAGATGGTAAGCATGTGGAGCCGATGAAGGATTTGCAATACAAGTTTCCGCGTAGTAATATGAAGAAGGACTTTAAATTTTTTGAAGGTAAAAGAGACGAAAGCTATAACATGAATTGGGTGCTTCCCGAAAAAAAGGTGGAAGACGTTAAGCCCAAAGCTATAGAAGAAAAAGTGAAGAGCCCGGTAGACGATATTGAATCAATCATTGACTGGTTAAGCTTAAATAATATGAAGGTTACCATGACAAACGCAGTGAATGGAAGGATGGATAGCGCAATGGAGTATTTGAACAATGGCAGAAATTTGGAGTGCTTTAAGTTATATGAGGGTTGTATTAAGAAAGGCTCGGCTACAGTAGTTATAAATAGCGATGGACGAATAGCTCGGGTATCAACTTCATACACAGATAAAAATAGCAGTTGCGATAGAGAGATAAGGTTGTACCTAGAGAAGAGCCTGCCCAAAAGATTTGCTGCTGCAAGAGGCGAATCGGTACTTACTATCGACTTTAGGGCCGATAGCATGTTTCAGCAAGTAAGAGCGGTGGATGTGCCGATGGTATGGAACAGCGAAGTGCCTGCCTGGAGCATGGACCACCTAACCGCCGACTATGAGACGGATAAGATAGTGCTGAAGGCTAGCAAGCTAGGCTGGATAAACTGCGATAGGTTTATGGCAGGGCAGCAGCTTGCCACCTACTCTGTTAAAGCTGATACCAATGCAAATGTGCGCTTGGTGTTGAACAAATACAATGCATACTTTATAAATGAGTATTGGGGTAATGATAAGGAAAACAAGCAGGAGAAAAATATAGGTCAGTTTAGCTTTTTGCGCGTACCTGTAAACGAACCCGCAACTATAATAAGTACCAAGAGGGAGAATGGCAAACTGTATCTGGCTATGCAAGCTGCTACTACTAAGCAAGGGCTAGAAACAGCAAAACTGGTATACAAAGAAGTAAGCAAAGCGGAGTTAGAGGCCGCTATAAGAGATATGAAACTATAAAGATGCTGTATGTTGTTTTTTCGTTCGAAGGGGCAGGCTGTAATGGCTTGCCCCTTGTTTTTATCTGCTACGGAAAAATTAACCTGCGCTTAGTAACCGATGATGCATTGAAATAACCCAATGCCCCATTGCTAATATTAGATATAGGGTTGCTAGGTGCTGCAGAAACAAAGCTTGTGTTTTCGGCAAGCGTGTAGAAGTATTGGTACACGTTAAAGTCTACGCTTTTGAAATATACATCTATGGTATCGCCTGTTTTCAAGTCGTCGAAATCGCGGAACATAACTGTCTTCTTTATGCCATCGGTAAACTTGTCATCGCTGCGTTCGTTGCTTGAGTACGGGGCGCCGTTTACTACTACATCGGCTTTATAATAGTTAGGCACTCCCACAGGGTCGCGATAGTCGAAGGTAACGCGTAAGGCATCGTCAAAGCCGTTGCTCATGGCATACAATGAATCAATAGGTGTAGCAGGAAAAACGGTAGAGGTGCTCTCGAACAATTGATCTTTTACAAAAACACGTAAGGTGTAGGTTTGCCCTGCTACTGTGCTTCGCCCCAATAGGCCATACACGCCATCTATTTCTATACCCAAGCTACTTGCCGGCAATAGGGTATCGGTATGGTTGTTGCCATCTGTTATAGTTACAACAGCATCAGCCAAGCCATTAAAAAGTACTTGGTCTTTAAACGGTGTAGTTTCTTGCACCAGCACCAGCCAAGGGTCGCCCGTGTCGTATATGTTGCCTTCTATTACTATTTTAGGTTCGGCATCTTTTAGCGGCAGGTCTATTTCTTCTTCGCAGGCAGCAAAGCTAAATCCTATAGCTACAAGCGTTAGTAGTCGTATTATGTTTTTCATTTCTTAGGTTTCTTTTTAGCCTCAGGCACTGTAAACTTAAAGTTGTAAGTAAGCGATGGCACTACAGGGAATAAATATGTTTTGGTAATAGCAGGTTGGCCTTCATCATTCGAGCCGAAACTGATGATGTAGGCATTTTTACGATAGTACACGTTGTATACCGAAAAGGTAATGCTGTGTTCGTAATTTTTGCGTGTCTTTAAATCGTAGTTCAAACCCAAGTCAAGCCTATGGTATGCGGGCATGCGGTAGGCATTGCGCTCAGTATACATGGGCACTATTGTGTTGTTAATATAGTATTTGCTAGGAGGAAATGTAACCGCATTGCCTGTTGAGTAAACAAAAGTTGCCGATACGCTAAGGCGCGGAATAATTTGGTAGATAAGCACTGCACTTACATCGTGTGTTCTATCTTGTTTGGCAGCGTAGTAAGTGTTGTTGTTTACGCCAGGTATTTTACGCTCGCTGCGCGATAGTGTATAGCTTATCCAGCCGCTCATTTTCCATACGTTCATTTTTAGATAGAACTCGCCACCATAAGCGCGGCCTGTGCCATACAATAGGTCGCCTTCTATCTCTTCGTTGGCTACTAGTTCGGCACCGTTGCGGTAATCTATTTGGTTATACATGTGCTTGTAATAACCTTCTACGCTTAGCTCAAAGTGGTTCTTCCAAAATGTAGTGTAATAACCTAAGGATACTTGATCGGCTATTTGTGGTTTAATATTGTTGCTGCTCAGTACCCATATATCGGTAGGGAAGCCAATGCTGCTGTTTGATAGCTGGTGAATGCTTTGGGTGTTGCGCGCGTATGCCACTTTAAACGAGTGGTCGGGTACAAAGTTGTAGCTAAGCGTAAAGCGTGGCTCAAGGTTTACATACGTTTTGCCAAACTTGCCTACTGGTATATAGCCAGTATCTACTGTATTGCCTTCGCTATCGAAAGTGTAGTAGTCGTGTGGCCCAGCTACGCTAAAGGTAGATAGGCGTAGGCCGTAGTTTATCTCTATCTGCTTTATGGGTTTCCATTCATGTTGTATATATATACCATTCTCCCAGCCATACTTGCGTTTAAGCGAGTACTGGTCAAGGTCGAAGGTGTCTTGCGACTCAACACTACCTGGCCTTATAGTATGCATGGTAGTTATAAAGCCCATTTTTAAGGTATGCTTCGAGTTTAAGTAGTATTGTAGGTCTTGCTTAATGTTATAGTCTATCAATTGCGACTTAACTTGAAAGTTGAAGTTGCTGGTGTTGATGTCGATAGTATAGTCGAAATCGTTTACTATTACCGATGTGTTCGAGAATAGCTTATCTGAGAAAATGTGGTTCCAACGCACAGTGCCAGTAATGTTGCCATAAGTAAGGCCAAAGGCAGAAACATCATTTTTGATGCCGAATTTATCTCTACCAAAATAGCCCGATATAAATATGCGGTTGCGTTCATCTATACGGTAGTTGGCTTTGGCATTTATATCATAAAAGAAGAGGGTGCTGTTACGTGCATTCGGGTCTTTCGATGCTTTTATAAATAAATCAGCATAAGTGCGGCGGCCAGTTATTAAAAACGAGCCCTTGTTCTTCACTATCGGTCCCTCTACATACAAGCGGCTAGATATAAGTCCTAAGCCACCACCTATTACATACTTCTTATCGTTACCCTCTTTCATTTTTATGTCTACAGTACTAGATAGCCTTCCGCCATACTCGGCAGGGCTGTTGCCTTTGTATAGCGTTACATCTTTTATGGCATCGCTATTAAAAGTACTGAAGAAGCCAAGCAAGTGGCTAGCGTTGTACACAGGTGCCTCATCTAGCAATATCAAGTTTTGGTCGGTACCGCCACCACGTACATAAAAGCCTGAATTACCCTCGCCTGCGCTCTTTACACCTGGCAATAACTGCAAGGTCTTCAGCAAATCCTTCTCGCCGAATATCACGGGTATTTTTTCCATCTCCTTCACGTCCATTTTTACGGCACCCATTTGCGCGCGCGTTACGGTTTCGTTTTTGCGGGCTACCA
>JAFDYM010000074.1 GCA_018267435.1 Bacteroidota bacterium
ACTTGTAATCGGTTTTAGTAAACTCATACTTGTACGCAATCTTCGCATCGAAGCCTTTGAACAACTCATAAGCCACCTCTATTTGTGCGGCGTTGGCAAAGCTTCTGCCTTCAAGGTTATAGAATTGAAGTTGCCTTACATCTTCCAGGTCCACCACTACTTGATTCACAAAATCGCTACGGTAAAAATCTACATTGATAGAGCCTGGGCGGAAGCCTAAATCGAATTGATAGTTTAAGCTAGCTCCGTAGTTCCATGCCTCTTCCATCTTTAAGCTAGGTGCTATGTTTATAGCGCGGCTATTGGCCAACCAACCAAAGTTTTCGGCAAACACGGTAGGCACGCGGTAGCCTTTACCTGCCGATACACGCAAGCTAAGCCCATATATGATACGCCACTTTAGGTTTACACGTGGCGTAAGCATAGGCCCGTACATATTGTGGTAATCGGCGCGGCCACCCACTACTAAGGTTACGGCATCATCTTTACCAAAGTTAAATGTACCCTCGGTAAACACGCCCGGCACTACCTCGGTACGCTTGCGGTTAATGGTATCAAAGGTTTCCTCTACGTTATCTATCAAAGCACTTATACCCACCTTCAATGTGTTCTCCGGTGTAATCAAGTGTTGGAATATGGCGTTTACATAGCCAAAGTTTTCGTTGCCATTATAGTTTCGCCTGCCTATATAGCCGCTTTGATGGTGGTATATGTACTTATACTGTATGCCTATAAAGTTGTCTTCGCTAAGGTTAAAGGCAGTCTTGGCAAAAGCCTCAACACGCTGTGTGCCCAGGCGCATACCCCAGTAGTTTTGATGGTTTACATCATGGTTAGGCATAAACATGGTTTGTCCACCCCTGCGGTCTTCAATGTTCACCGTTACGCCCCCCATAAAGCCGAACATTTTGCCACTGGCATAGCTAAAACGGTTGAACACATTCAGGTTCTTTACCAAGGGGTTATCCATATAACCGTCCTTGTTCATATCCATCTTAAGCCAGTTGTAAAAGCCGTGTACCGCACCTAGGTAGCTCCATTTATCGTTGAACTTATGAGCTGTGATAATGTTCAACTCTGCACGCGCATCTTGGTTCGCAAAGAAATTCACAAACAACTTCTCGGCTTTATCCGGCTTCTTCAACTCTATGTTTATTTGGCCGCTCATGCTTTCGTAGCCGTTTACCACACTGCCCGCACCTTTGTTTACCTGTATCGAGCTCATCCAAGGGCCAGAGATATAGTTCATACCAAACGTATTACCCAATGAGCGTATGCTCGGTATGTTCTCCACCATTATTTGGCTATACACACCATCCAGCCCTAGCATACGTATCTCCTTAGCACCCGATACGGCATCGCTATAACTTACATCTACGGTAGTGCTGTTTTCAAAGCTTTCACTCAAGTTGCAGCAGGCATCTTTTACTAGGTCGTCGGCGTTTATCACCTCTACGTTCATGGCCGTAAGTTCCATACGCGTAACACGGCGTTCTGTTATTTCTACCTCGGCCAACTGCGAAGGTTTTAAGCTAATGGTTAAAATCCTGTTGCTGTTTACAGCTATAGTATCGGTATTATATCCTAGCGCCGAAATGCGTAGTTTATCTGTTTGTATATTTACCGAGTCGAGCACAAACTCGCCCTTCTCGTTTGTTACGCTTGCATTAGTAGTGCCTATTACGCCCACTAGTGCCCCGCCTAGCGCCATGCGCTTGCCATCGGCGGTTTCCTCAATTACAATGCCCTGTACCCTTTGCTGTGCGTACGTACACAGTCCTAGCAGCAACATTGTAACCGAAACAATTATCTGTTTCATCTCCACATCAATTTAAATCATCAAAAAAATAAATGAATTGATTGAGGTATGAAAACTGCTCGGCTTACCCTCTAACTCTACCGAGGCTTTGCTCGGCACTATAAGCCTAAAGGGAGAACTGCCTCGCAGATTTACCTCAGTAAATTGGAAATGATACTAAATGCGGAATACTTGAATAAAGCCTTGGCTGTGTTCGTATGCCAAAGGCGGAGGCGAAGGATATACCTGTACAGAAGCGCTAGCTTCTTCTACCTCGAATGTGAATAGATTGAATAGCGAAAGCGCTACTGCTTGTAATGGAACAGATAGCGGGGTAACTACTGTGTTATCGCCGCCTAATGATGCTTTTACATACTTACCCGATACCGAGCAGCAATCCTTTTTGCCAATAGTGCAATCATCATCTTCCTTCTGCTTCTTTTTGGCGCAGCAGGCTTTTACCTCATGGTGCGCCTCTTCTTTACAAGCCGCAGGTGTATTAATGCTGAACGAAACGTTGTTTGATTTTAAACAGGTATGCGCATAGATAGTTTGGCCGGCATCGGCAAACAACATCAAAAACATCATAAATAGGCACAGTACCTGTTTCATGTACCACAAATATACAATGTAATTTTTGTCACAAAGCAATTTCACAGAAATTATCAACTTTACTGCCGAATGGATGTATTAACGATTTTGGGTTACATAGGTGCTTTGGCTACTGGTCTTATACTAGGGCTTTTAGGTGGTGGCGGGGCGCTTATGTCGGTACCGGTGCTTGTTTACTTTTTTCATGTAGATGCCGCAACCGCAACAGGTTACAGTATGTTTTTGGTAGCAGTATCGGGCTGGGTGGGCAGCGTACAAAACTTCCGAAAGCAGCTTATCGATTTTAAAGCATTGGCCTATTATACCCTTCCCTCTATAGCTACGGTATACTCTGTGCGCCGCTTTGTAATGCCCAACCTGCCCGATGTTTTCTTTAGCATAGGCAGCTACGAAGTAGACAAAGACCATTTTATACTTTACCTATTGGCCATTGTAATGGTGGCCATAGGCTACCGTATGGTAAATGCGGGCAAGCAGGAACAGCCCGAAGGTGACACTAATATTATACACCTGCCCAAGCTGGTTATATCGTCGGTATTGATAGGCTTCTTTATAGGCATAGTAGGCGCAGGTGGCGGCTTTTTAATGACTCCCGTGCTTATATACTTTGCAGGCTTAAACATACGCAAGGCTATAGCTACATCTTTAGTATTGGTAGCTCTTAATTCTACCATGGGTTTTATAGGCGATATACATGGCAATGAAAACCTCGACTGGAAGTTTCTGGTAGTATTTTCAGCCCTTTCAATAACAGGTGTTATATCGGGCATTTACTTTTCCGATAGAATAGATAGCCTTAAGTTGAAGAAGTACTTCGGCTGGTTTATCCTTTTTGTAGCCGCACTAATTGTTGCTAAAGAAACGTTCTTTAAGTAAAAGCATATGCGACTACAAGCTATTCTGTACTTTGTTGCGTGCCTATTTATTGCCATGAAATTGCAAGCTGGTGAACTTGGGAAGGTAGATAACTATGGCGCCAACCCTGGCAACTTGGATATGTATACCTACATACCTGTAAATATTGATACCACGACT
>JAFDYM010000075.1 GCA_018267435.1 Bacteroidota bacterium
CACCTTTCTTGATAGAAGACGAAACGGACGGTAGCGAGGAGCTACGTTTGAAGTACCGCTACCTAGATATACGCCGCCCGCAACTGCGCGATAGGCTATTGAAGCGCGCCAGCATACTACGTGCCGTGCGCGAGTACCTAGATGGAAAAAACTTCGTAGAGGTAGAGACGCCAAACTTGATAAAGAGTACCCCAGAGGGCGCGCGCGATTTTTTGGTGCCTTCGCGCTTGGTGAAGGGTGCCTTTTATGCATTGCCACAAAGCCCGCAGATATTGAAGCAGCTATTGATGGTAGCAGGTATGGACCGCTACTACCAAATAGTAAAGTGTTTCCGCGATGAGGACTTCCGCGGCGATAGGCAGCCGGAGTTTACGCAGATAGACTGCGAAATGAGCTTTGTACACCAAGAAGATATTTTCGAAAACTTCGGCGGCATGGTTCAGCACGTGTTTAAGAAGGCCTTGAACTACGACCTACCTGCATTGCAAAAGTTGAAGTATGACGATGCTATGCGCCTATACGGTAGCGATAAGCCAGACCTACGTTTCGATTGCCAGATAGTGGAGCTGAACGACAAGTTGCCAGCGTCAGATTTCCCTGTGTTCAACAGCGCAGTAGCCGAAGGTAAACTGGTAGCAGGTATCAATGCCAAGGGCAGCGCCAACTACACCCGTAAGCAGCTAGATGAGTTGACGGAATTTGTGAAGGTAAGCCACCGTGGCTTGGGCGGCTTGGTTAACATCCGCTTTAATGAAGATGGTACAGTTAAGTCGTCAGTAGATAAATTCTACAACGAAGAACAGCTACGCGAAATAGGTAAGGCATTCGGTGCAGAGAAGGGCGATATGATATTGATAGCTGCCGATAAAACCAGCAAGGTACGCAAGAGCCTGGGCGACCTTCGCCTTGACCTAGCCAAGCGCAACAACTGGATAAAGCCAGGCACTTGGAGCGTGCTATGGGTAGTTGACTTCCCATTGTTCGAGAAGGATGAGGAGAGTGGCGAAATAACATTTGCGCACCACCCGTTCTGCTCGCCGCATCCTGAGGATATGCAGTATTTCGATACCGACCCTACACGTGTACGTGCCCAGACTTACGACATGGTAATGAACGGCAACGAAATACTTTCAGGCTCTATCCGTATCCACCAAAAAGATACGCAGGAGCGTGTGTTTGGCAAGCTAGGCCTAAGCGCTGAGGATCGCGACAAGAAGTTCGGCTTTATGTTGAATGCATTTAAGTACGGCGCACCACCACACGGTGGTTGCGCATTCGGTGTTGACCGCTTGGTGATGCTAATGGCAGGCGGCGAAACCATACGCGACGTTATCGCATTCCCTAAAACAAGTGGCGGCCGCGACTTGATGATGGACGCACCTACCAGCGTAGACGCAGCACAGCTGAACGAGCTGTTTATAGCGATAAAGGAGTAACAGACGGATGACCGATGACGGAGGACCGATGTTGGATGTCGGATGTCCGATGAAGTTTAGCCGATAATATAAAAACAGGGCAGTTGCGATAAGCGATTGCCCTGTTTTTTTGCCCCCTCTGTCATAAAATTGTCAAATGGTAATGCAAAAATAGTTAATGACAATACTATGACATTCAATAAATAACGCATACTTATTTTCGTTCTGCATTTGTGAGCTATGTTACCAGCTTTGCATCTGTGGAAACGCTGGAACATCCCTCTCCCGTTCTGGGAGAGGGTTATTCTTTGAAACACTAAACCTTTGAACCTATGAAAAAACACTACACTACTGTTCTTATACTATTGCTTACCGCCTTCGCTGCACAAGCGCAGCGTGTAGAATATATAGATGCCAACAACACCGTGGCAGGCATACCTGTGCATGGCAATTTGTTTTACGAAGCTGATACAGCGCCGCAACACTATCCCGAGGATACTTTCTTTTTAATGTTTGAAGTGCCAAAAGGAACTGGTATAAAAAACTCTTTCAACAGTGCCCTATGGCTTACTGGCGAAGATGCCAATGGCAACCTGCACTGCTCGGCACAATATGTTACCCAAGTAGACTATTTTGATGGCCCCATAGCCAGTATGTATAACCAAGCTTACACCGACTACTACTCGCGCGTATTTAAAATAACCCGTGCCCAGGTAGATGCACATAGGCAACTATCTTTATCTACTACATGGCTACAAATAGACAATGCTATACGCATGTGGCCTGCCAAGGGTAACCCTTTTGTTGGCACATATCACCAGGTAAACATTGCCGACAAACTGGCTCCGTTCGTAGATGTGAACGGCGATGGCATGTACGACCCTAGGCAGGGCGACTATCCCGATTTTTGCGGCGAGCAGGCGGTGTTTTTTGTATTTAACGATTTGAATGGCCCTCAGCACGATAGTACAGGCACTGCGCTTGGTGTAGAGGTACGCGGCATGGCCGAGCAGTTTGTAGATTATAGCAATACCATGGCCTACGGCAAGCGGGCGGTAAACAACACTTTGTACGTACACTATGAAATTGAAAACAAATCGACCAATACCTACAGCAACTTTTTGGTGGGCCGCATGCACCATAATGATTTAGGCTGTTTTGAGAATGACTTTATAGGTTGCGATACGAACAGAAACCTCATGTATGGCTATAATGGCACTACCGACGTAAGCTGCCAAGGTATAACAGGGCTTGATGGTAGAGAGGCTGCTATGGGTGTAAAATTTTTGAACAACAAATTGGCAGCTTTTGGTCCTACGCTATATATATGGAATCAGCGTGCCAACTCGGCTACCGAGTATAAAAACAACATGGAGGGCAAGTGGCTAAACGGGATGCCTTATACCTATGGTGGCAATGGTACTGGCGACTCTACCGCAGTGGTAAAGCACATGTATACGGGCAACCCAAACAACCTAGCAGAATGGAGCGAGCGCTCGGCATTTCAACCTGCCGGCGATAGATCAATGATAGGTGCTGCGCCTGCTACCACGCTTGTGCCTGGGCAAATAATAGATGTAGACTTAGCCTTTTTTGTAGCATACGACACTGTAGTAGATAGCACACTAACGCGATATACCATAGTAGATACCCTGCTGCGCGATGCGGATATAATACAGGCATTCTATAACAACGAAATATCGGCTTGCCGCGCTACACAGCAACCGGTAGGCATAAGCGAGAAAAGAGAGCTACAACTAAG
>JAFDYM010000076.1 GCA_018267435.1 Bacteroidota bacterium
AACTTCTTTGTAATAAGGCTAGATTATGGTTTTCCGCTGCGCGACCCACGTAAGAACGAGAGCAACCGTTGGTTGTTCCAGAACGCGCAGTTCCGTAAAGGGCAGTTCCAATTGGCTATTGGTTATCCGTTCTAACGGGTTAACGTATTTAACGTGTGGCTAAATGCCTAAGGGAAATACACGGGCTTGTCGCTATTTTTCATCAATTTAGCATTATGAGAACTCTATCATCAGCACTATTTTGCCTCATTGCTATTTCACTATCAGCCCAAAACATAAAGAACCGTGTAATAACTATACCTGGCGAGAAAGGCGGCAAGCGCCTGCAAGACCCTTGGACGGGTGGCATGAACTCGCCCCAGTTATCGGAGTGCGACCTGAACCTAGATGGCATTAATGACCTTGTAGCCTTTGATAGGGTTGGCAACAAAGTGATGACTTATTTAAACCGTGGCGATGGAAGCGATACTACATACTACTACGCCCCGCAATACGAAGAGATGTTTCCTGATACACTACAGTCGTGGATGTTGATGGTAGATTATAACCACGACGGCGTGGCCGATATTTTTACATACGGGGGTGCAGGTACACGTGTATACAAGGGGCGCATACAGGGCGATACTATTTTGCAGTTTGACGTAGTAATGCCACTACTGTTGTATCGATTCGATAACACAAGTTACCCTTATATATGGACCAGCATAGATGACGTACCAGCCTTTGTAGATGTAAACTTTGATGGTGATATTGATGTGTTAACGTTCGATGTATTGGGTGGTTCTACTATTCAGTACTTCGAAAACCAAACCATGGAGAACATAGGCAATCCAGCCTTTGATATAGATTCGTTTAAGTATGAATTGGTAACTAAGTGCTGGGGCAACGTGGCAGAGAGCAACTTAGATAACTCGGTATTGCTAAACCTAGTTTGCAAAGGAACGGGAGAGTTGGAAGATAACAGCGGATACGAAAGCCGCCATGCAGGCTCAACCATATTTGCTATAGATGAAGGCAACGACCACGATATAGATTTGCTGCTGGGTGATATATCGTTTGCCAATATGGTAATGCTACGCAACTGTGGCGATAGCTCGTATGCCAGTGTATGCAGCTACGATACTATTTATCCTGCTTGCGATGTGCCCGTAACGCTTCCTATTTTTCCAGCAGGTTTTGCGGTAGATGCTAATAACGATGGCTTTAAAGATTTGTTGGTAGCGCCCAACGCACGTACCGGTGCGCGAGATGTAAACAACCTGTACTTATACACCAACACGAATGATGTGAACTGTGGTTTCGAGTTTCAAACAGATTCGTTTGTGGTTGATCAATCTTTCGACTTTGGCACCGATAGCAAGCCTGTGTTGTTTGATTATAACGGAGATGGGCTGATGGACATAGTGGTGGGTAACTATGGTTACTTCCGCCCGTTTATGACGTATAAATCAACCTTGGCAGTATTAGAGAATATAGGTACCCAGAGCAGCCCGGCTTTTAGGCTGCGTACCGATGACTACCAGAACATTAGCACCTACGCGCGTATAGGTGTGCATCCTGCCTTTGGCGATATGGATGACGATGGATTGCAGGATTTGATAATAGGCGACCACCAAGGCTATATGCACTATTTTAAGAACGTAGGTAGCTCTACTGCGTCTTTTCCCACTATGACCACACCACAGTACTTTGGTATAGATGTGGGCGAGTATGCTGCCCCTTTCATATACGATGTGAATGGCGATGGCTTGAAGGATTTGGTAGTAGGAAGGCGCAATGGTAAGGTGAGCTATTATTGGAATTTTGGTACAGTTACCAATGCTGAGTTTCACCGCGATTCATCGAACGTAAACTTTGGTAACATTAGTATTGCGCAGGGTTCATCTACCGAAAGCTATGCCTCGGTAAGCCTTAGGCGCGATGAGAACAATGAACTGGCCATATATGTAGGTAGCGGCCGTGGTACTATTTACAAATACATAGTAGATGCCAGCAAGCTGCTAAGTGGCGATTTTGCTTTGGTAACCGATAACTATTTAATGGAAGACGTAGGTGCAAAGTGCACCATGGCTATTGGCGACCTAAACAACGATGGCTATTGGGATTATGTAGTGGGTAATGCTCGTGGTGGTATAGCCATATATTCCGATTCGCTATGGAACCCTGGCACCAGCTTGAACTTGCCAACAGGTATAACCGAACCTAGTGAGCGTGGTAGCATTATAGTTTATCCTAACCCTGCTAAAGGGCAAGTAAACGTGCGCCTAAGCAAAGGCGAATTGGTAAACGCGCAGGTAGAAGTATATAACCTAATAGGGGAAAGCTTTGCCACACCATACGTGCTAAGCAACAATGTTATAACTTTGAATACCAACAGCTTGAATACGGGCATGTATTTTGTTCATATTACAGTCATGGGAAATGTATACACAGCAAGGGTGATTATTGATTAACCACACATCTTTTAAAACAGCTGTGTAAACGTAGAGTTATCATGAAAATACATGCAAATCTAGTATCTGCCATATCGGTAGGCTTAAAGGAGATTTTTAATCATGGTC
>JAFDYM010000077.1 GCA_018267435.1 Bacteroidota bacterium
CGATGAGCGCTACAAGCAGAACATTAACAACCTTAGCTATGGCTTGAACGAGGTAATGCAACTACGCCCCGTATCGTACCAATGGAAAGATAAAAAATCGCAACTAGGCACAGGAACTAACCTAGGCTTTGTGGCCCAAGAACTGGAACGCGTAGTGCCTGACCTTGTAATACATACGGCTGTAGAAAAGGATGCCGAAACTGGCAAACTGCCTAATGAATATGCCGATGCATATGGTGTAAAATATGCCGAGTTTATACCTGTGCTTACCAAGGCTATACAGGAACAACAAGCCTTGATAGACCAACTACAGAAAGAAATAGAAATACTTAAAGCAAGGCAATAGACACTGTATTGAAACTATAAAGCAAAACGGCTGCCTAATTAGGTAGCCGTTTTGCTTTTAATATTCTAAGTCGCAAGATATTACGATTGCACTATGTTTGCTTAAGCCTTCAACCTCGCCTTAAAGCTCCACTGTATCCTAAAGCGTGCTTCTTCATGTCCGTCTTTAGATAGACCAATTGAAGTGGTGGTTATATTCTGTCCCTCGCCAGTCAATATCGCTTTTTCTATCGCATCGAATATAGCTTGGCCATCGCTGCAGGTAAAGGTAGTTATGCCTGTAGCTTTCTTAGTAAAGTCAGCCTCTAGATGTGTAACCAACATGGATACTGATGGCTTGCTATCCATAGTGCCTATAAGCGCTAGCATACCCGTGCTCATTTCGGCAGCCATAGCTAATACTGCAAAGTAAGTACTCTTAAATGGGTTAGTGTTCATCCAACGGTAAGGCACTGTTATGCTGCACTTCTCCATGGTCAACTCTTTTACACGCAAGCCTGCTATAAAGCCCATAGGCAACTTAGCCAACAAAAAGGCATTAAAGCTCAGCGGGCTGGTAACCAGTTTCAATAGTTTGGCATCGGTTACTTTGCGGTTAGCACGGTATTGTTCAAGGGCTGCTGTATTGCTCATGAGTTATAGTTTCTCTATTAAATCAATCAATGTTTCGTTTAGCCGGCTTGCTGCCAACACGCTATTTTCGGCATTTGTTGCCAAACTGCGTTCGATAACGCAAAGGCTGTAATAATTCTGCTTCTCATATAGGCAAGTATAGGCAAAGCCAAGGTTCTCTATCGTTTCGCATTCAGCCTTGTATTTATCCCTGCGTGCCTCGTAGCTGTTTCTATCGGTATGATGGTTAACAGTTACGCCTACCACCTTCTTAAACGGCATAAACACATTCATGTAACTGTTATTCAGGTTCACAAAACCTCCCCTCACATGTGGTTCATCTTCGCGCTTTAGCATACCCATATCGTAAAAGTCTTGCCACTCGCCGTTTAGCATCATGCCGTAGTCGCCGGGCTTTTCGTTTACTATGTTTAGGATAGTTCCAGGCTCAATGGCGCTGTAAGCATTACCAGCACATAGGTTAAGCGCCAGGTGGTACTTCTGTAAGCCCAACACTTTTGTAAGCTTATATACAGTTTGAAAAATACCTAGGCCAGTTGCCACTATATCTACTTCGTGGTGTAGTATTTTGGTAGAATAGAAATAAGGCATAGCTGCATGTTTAACAGGCTCAACATTGTAATGCTTTAGTGCCTGTTCAATATCGCACAGCGAGGTAACGCAAATCAATAACTTCATGCAGCAATATTAATCCTTCGTAGCTTCAATAAAGAACCTCGTCATTTTGAAAGCGCTCTTGTAATAGCTATATAGCAGCTTATCCAGGTCATCGCCCAGTATATCTTCACGCATTAGGTTGGCATTGTACCACCACTGCTTGTTGGCTATCAGCGGCTGCTCTTCCGCAAACTCTTTATACTCGGCAGGTAGCACTTTGTTCTTATCTCCTATCAAGGTACCGAACTTCTCTTTGAAGGCTTTATCGTTCAATAGCTTTTTAAAAGCATCATTGTTGTAGTATATCTCTTGGCGAATTTTGGCTAGGTCGTCTTTATCGCAAAAATATTTACCGCCACCTACCAGTATTTCATCGGCACCAAAGTGCATATAGAAGCCTGGATACTTTACATCGGTGGTGCCATTCTCGTTGAACACCGCAGCCACGTTTGTCTTGTAAGGCGCTTTATCTTTTGTAAAACGTATATCCCTATTTATACGGAATATCGACTTCGATGCCTTCGGGTTTATCTCAGGAAAATCTTTCGATAGCTTCTCTATCATTACCTCAGTCAATCGCTTGAAAGGTTCCTTTACTTCCTTCTCGTATGTATCCCTGTTCTTATCGAACCACTCTTTGTTGTTATTTTTTTTAAGCTGATCGAAGAATTTGAAAAACTCTTTATTGAAATACTTCATTGAATATAATTTGAGGATATGAGGATTTGATAAAATGATAATAGCTA
Organism: Bacteroidota bacterium; assembly: GCA_018267435.1. Lineage (GTDB taxonomy): Bacteria > Bacteroidota > Bacteroidia > Chitinophagales > LD1 > Bog-950. Next base: position 2,382 of record JAFDYM010000077.1, read on the forward strand.
CGCCAACGCCCCTCCTTCTACCGTAGCCTTGTACTTGGCAATGTGCGGGTGCATTACTGCAAACCATAGCGGAGGAAACAAAGCGAGTACCATCATGCCTGGATAGCCTGTTGGCATCTGTGGACTATTATCGAAATGCCTTAGCACTTGGTACTTGCGCGATGCCATGTAATGATGGTCGCTATGGCGCGTAAGTTCAAACAACATAATACGCCCCATTGGGTGGTTGCTGTTCCAGCTATGTACGGGCATGGTCTTCTCGTAGTAGCCGCCTTCCAGTTTTTTGCGGCGCAGGCCATAGTGTTCAATGTAGTTCACTATTTCTAGCAAAGTAAAGCCGAAAACAGCCGCAGCTACAAAGTATAGCATTACTTGTAAGTTCCATACATAAGCTATAGCAGCTAGCATACCTAGCTGTATAATTTGATACATCAGCATTTCGTTGTGATAGCTAAAAAAGCTATGCCCTTTTTTCTTTAGGCGTTCCGCTTCAAGGTGCCAAGCCGATAGCCAACTACCGCTTACCGAACGGAACCAAAAAGCATAAAACAACTCACCGTATCTAGCGCTTGCAGGGTCCTCATCGGTAGATACATTTTTATGGTGGCCGCGGTTGTGCTCAATAAAAAAGTGAAGGTATAGCGAGGTTGATAACAACATCTTAGCCATTACCTGCTCGTACCAAGTAGGACGATGACCAAGCTCGTGTGCTACGTTTATACCCAGCACCCCGCACGATATACCGAAGGTACATATCATACCTACTATCTCGTACCACTGTAGACTAGGGTCATCTACGCGGTTCAAAAAATAAAACATAAGGGCAAACTGTAGGGGCACCACGCTCCACACCACAAAGTCGTACTTCCAATCCCTCTTCGCCATCTCTTCCTCGGCAGCGTTTAGGTTGATGCTAGATGCGGGTAGTATCAGTTCCAACAAAGGGAACAAGCCAAATACGTATATCAAGCCTACGTAGGTCCACCAGCCGCCAGCGGCCATTGATGCAAGCAAAACTGTAATGCTTATATAAACCGAGGCGTATTTTAAAAAGCGTATAGCCATAGGGGTACGGTTTGGTTATTACCAAAGTTAACAAAACACCCGCACTGGCAAATGTTATTTCTTAAGTTGGCTCAGCTTAATCTTCTGCTCGAAAGTGAAAGGTATGGGGATGGTAACAAAGTAAGCTTTCAGCTTTATGTTGCCCGTCATGCTTAGGGTCGATTCCTTATCTCGAAATAGGTCTACAACCGCCTTTAGGTTATCGAATATAGTACCACTAGGGTTAAAAGTTACACCCATTGGTATGCGGAAGTCGCTTCGGCCTTTTACCATTATGTCGGTCTTCTCCCCTATGGTGGCAATGCGCTTCTTGTCAAGGTTTACGTCGAAGGCTATGTCCTTAATTTTGCAGCGTACGCGGTTAGGGTTATAGAACACCGCCTGCGAACCTATTTTAATGCCAGTACTGCCCACGCGCTCCAACTGTATGTTTTCAACGCCCTTAAACACGGGTGCTTGTATGCGGCACGATGATAAGCCGCTTGCCAGTAATACTGCTATAAACACACTTGCAATAAATCTTGCCATATTAGTTTACCTTAATTGTATCGGCACTGGCTACTGTAGTTTTGCCACCGCCTATAAAGTTTTTGTATTCTATTTCGCCCTCTACCCTTACTACCAACGTTTTAGTGCCCGCCGTAGTATCGTTCAAAGGAAAGTTGTTCAAATCCGTTCCCTCAAAGCGCACCATTAAAGGAAACTCGGTGGTCTTTCTACCTGGTATGCCTTGGTTAAACTCCAAGTGCATAATCGACACCAACTCATCGTTTACATAATACTTCTCGTCAATGTTCACTATGGTAGATGAAAGCAGGTTATCGTTCTGCAGTTTTATTACCGACTGTATTTCGTAGCCCGAGGCCGTTATCTTCTTTAGTAGAAAAGTATCCTGTGCCGCCACCTTTACCTCGTTTCGGTTAAACAGGTATAGTATGCCCAACAATGCAATGGCCAGTATAGGTCCGGCTTTTCTGTAATTCATGCAGCAATAATACAAATTGATAGCCACGAAGGCAGCACTACAACAAGAAAGAAATACAAAGAAAGATGATGGGCTTTCCTGTTGCTACCTGCGCCTTGGTTATGCCTGCCACGCGCCTATGTGCTGTGGCGCTATGCGAGGTAGAAGAGAGGCAATAAACCGTATCATCCCTATGGGATTCATTATCTTTTGTGTTATTCCTTCTACCAATATATCGTCCCCAACGGGACTTAAAGCCAATACAAAAGTTTCTTAGCTGCAACTAACTTAGCTCTAACAAACCTTTCTATCTAGAAAATATAGCGCAACAAACAACGCCTAACTCTCAGAAAACTCATTAGCCAATATACTTGGGTAATCTTAATAGATGGACAGGTTTGCTAGTCCCGTTAGGGACGATATATCGGTAGTAAAAAACTGAACTTCACATCGAATCCCGTTAGGGATGATACCTATATTGGCTCTTGCAGAACAAAACGTTCGTCATAATCAACCTTAAACTTCTGTAGAAAATCGATATACTCTTCTTTGAAACTTTTCCTTCTATGATGCTCTTCTTGATTGTCTATATACCTAATCACATCTTCTATTTGCGAAGCGCCATATGAAAAAGCGCCATAGCCTTCTTGCCATTCAAATCTGCCCCTTACCAACCTATGCTCATTTATCCATTTAGAAGAACCGGCCTTTATATCTTGCATTAGGTCAGCAACCGATTGCGTTGGTCGCATACCAATAAAAATATGCACATGGTCTTGCATGCCGTTGATGGCTAAAAGCTTATGGTTGTAATGCTGTACAATACCAGATATGTATTTATAAAAATCATCTTTCCATTCTTTAGCAATTACCCTATCGCGGTACTTAACTGCAAATACAAACTGGATATGAATTTGGGTGTATGTGTTTGGCATTTTTATTTCTTATCGATTCAAATTATCTAACCTGTATCATCCCTACGGGATTCGAGATTTTATACGTAATCATTTCTACCAATATACCGTCCCTAACGGGACTTAAAACCAATACAAAAGTTTCTTAACCACACCTAACTTAGCTTTGACAACCCTTTTTATCTATAAAATTCAGCTCAACAAACAGCGCTTAACTCTCAGAACTCTCATCAGCTAATATGCTTGGGTAGTCTTAATAGTTGGAAAGGTTTACTAGTCCCGTTAGGGACGATATATCGGTAGCAAAAAAACTAACCCCCACATCGAATCCCGTTAGGGATGATACCCATTTCACTCTCCTAATCAAACAAACTATTACCCGCATACTTCACATCGGGTATGTAGTGTAGGGGCTCCAACACTTCATCATCCGGCTTTTTCTTCATTATCAAATCCTTTACTGAGCCGAAGCCGATAACATCTTTCAGTACAGGGGTATCGGTAAGTTCGGCAGCGCGTTGTACTTTTTCGAAACCAAACTTCTCCTTAATACTGTATATAGACCTGCGTACAGCACTGCTGCGCACATTGCTTTCAAACAGCGAGTACTGCACAAACTCTTCGTTCACAAAGTCCGACACCCACACTGTCATGCGTACCACATCGTTATTGATGATTGGCTCGCAATCATTCTCGCGCTCAAACACAGTTATACGTCCTTTTAATATGCGCATCAACTCTATGCCGTCTTGTACGGGCATATCGGTATGTATGTGGTCGCTCCAGCCGTGCCCTTGCTCGTACTGGCAGCTAAAACCAAAGAAACAAGCCTGTAAATCGTGCCTTACCATGCGCTGCTCTACCTGTAAGCAAAGTGCGCGTAGTATGTCGTTCAGCGTTTCTAGGCTTTGCCTTTGCTCCATGCTTATTTGGCGCATGGCCTGCATGCTTTTGTAGTTATCGTTTACTATATCTACTTCCTTAAAATTGAGGCGGTAGTACCAGTGCTCCCCAATTACGCTTTGGCAAGCACGATGTAGCTGTTGCGGTGTGCTATGGCGCATTTGCAGTGGCGAGTGTATGCCGCCCATCATCAGGCGCTCGCTCATGCGTTTGTTTATACCTGGCAGGTCGGTAAGCGATAATTTATCCAACACCTTATCAATGGTATCGGGCATTATCACCGTTAGGCCATCGGGCTTTTGTACATCGCTGCCTAGCTTGGCTAGAAAAGCATTGGGCGCTATACCTATACTGCAGGTAAACCAATCACCCATCTCCTTCTTCATTTTCAGCTTTATATCCTTGGCTATCTTGCTTAGGTCCTTATGCATTACTTGGTAATCAGTAAAGTTGATGATGGCTTCATCAATACTCTTAGGTATTACATCATCGCTGTACTGCTGCAATAGCTTTATGAGCTTAACATGGAAATCTCGATAACGCTTTGGGTTTGTTTCTAGCGGAACAAACTCAGGATGTTTCATCATAATCTGATCTAGCCGCGCAGGCTTAATGCCCATCTTCTTCGCCTCTTTGCTTAGGGCTATTACGGCACCTTGTTTGCCTGTATACACACATACCCCTACCGGCCTGTGGCGCAGCCAATAATTTACCTGCTGCTCGCAGCTAGGGAAAAAGCTGTTCATATCCACGAACATCACTGTGGCCTTCAAGTTCGGGTCGATAATGTTATTCTGGTTTACCTTCATAGCCTAAATATTTAGCTTAAGCTAAAATACTTAGTATTCATGAAAGTAGCAAGCTTAATCTTGTTTTGGCATAAATCCTTGATGTTCTTCGTTATTCTCTTCCGTTTCGGCAGTTACATCCTTGTCTGCATCTTGGTTTTGGGCTTCTATGACCGACTCGGGGTCGTTGGTTCTATATAACCCATTCTTCAACTTCCACAGCACGTATAATGCACCTAGTGGCAAACCTACTTCGAACACACTACCACTAAAACCGAATACAGTAAAACCTGCCCCAATAATTTGAAAACGTGAAAAGTTAAGCTGTATACCAAGCGCGCTAAATACTATTACAGGGTAATTCAACACCAGTATCATAAGATACTTAAGCCATTTGCGCCTAATGTTGCTGCGCTTTACTTGAACAATGGCATATATAAGAATACCCCACACAACTAATGCAGGTATTAAGCCTAGCCAAAACGTGAACATGCCCGGCTTCTTCTTTAGGCCACCTATTGTTGTTACGCCTATTATTTTACCTGTTACATCATTATTGGTAAACTGTATTACAAGGAATTTTTCATCATCGTATATTTCGAGTTGTACCCTTGTAGTATTTGGTTCGGTGCTTTCACCGTCCTTAGTAGATTTTGTTTTGACTGCCGACAAAAACTGGGTCTGGGCATTCTTTCCAAAGTTTTCCTCCAATAGTTTGCCAAAATTGGCAACCTTATCCCTAGTTACATCGCGGCTTTGATCCTTGTACGTTTCATTACTAAGGTCTAAATCCTTTAAAGCATCATCATACTTACCATGTAATAGCTTTGCAATAAACTCTTTATTGGTATCGTTAAATTTGCTGCTGTTACTTATAAAATTGCAGCTGCTAATAGCAAGTAACAACACTACGCCAGCACATACCGAAACTAATTTTTTCATTGCTACAATGATAGCAAAAGAATAGTAAAAGTTAAGAATAACTGATAAACGTAACGCTTAATGCCTTGTTTGCGCAGCTAGCCTACCTGTAAGTGCCGCCAGGCCGCTAACCAAGCCGCCTATCACGCCAGTAATTAAGAAGAGTGCGAACATCTTGCCACCAGTAAGCGGTTTCAATAGTTCGGCTACTTTGCCCGCCAATAGGTGCTCGTTAGCGCTTGATATAGAGAAAGACCA
>JAFDYM010000078.1 GCA_018267435.1 Bacteroidota bacterium
AGAAACAATAGAGAGAAACCTAACTATGCCACCAATACAGGTATAAGGTTAGGTGTAAATATTACCAAATGCATTTCGCTTGAAACTGGTGTTGGCTATGCCTATAATAGTTACAAGGCCAATACGGGTCAACTAATTTTTGGCTCGCAGTGGAATGGAAACGGTTACGACCCCATCAATAGCGATAGCCTAGGCTTGCCTAGTTCAGTAACATTTAACTATGCCTATCATTTTATAAGCATACCGCTGGCTGTAAACATAGCTATAGGCCAAAAGAGGGTACGTGCACTTATAAGCACAGGCGCCAACTTCGATGTATTGGTAAAAGCTACCACTAGTAGCCACTGGGATAATGAGCCCAGCCATAAATATACAAGCGATCTTACATCGCGATATTCCGCATTTAACCTATGCCCTTTTCTAGGTATAGGCATAGATTACCAAATTAATAACCTAATGAGCTTGCGTGTAATGCCAATAGCTTATTTTCAAGCATTGCATAATGTAAAGGGTACCCCACTTACCGAGCACCTGTACAGCGGTGGCATAAACGTGGCGCTTAACTTCGGTTTTATTGAGGCAAATGCTGGTAAGAAATAAAGTACCAACAGTATGAACGCGCGCGGCAAGCAACAGCATGCGCTAGGCACTATAGCACCGCGCAAAAAAAACATTAACAATGAAACCGATAAACCTATCACCATTATCAGCCCCTATGCTGCAGTGGCCAAGGGGTGCCGTTGCCTGTTTCGCAGTACCGCTTTAGGCTGCGCATAAAGCTGCCCCAGGTGTAGTTACATTCGGCGTACATCAGCGTTTCGCCGCGCCAGTTGTTGTGGCAAAAGCGCAGTATGGTCAGCTCCTCTCCTGCCGCTTGTTCAAGTTGGCCTTGTAGTTCGGGGTGCGCGCGCAGTATGGTGCCGCGGTCGGTTTGGTTTAGCTTAAAGTTTAGATCGGTGCCCACCCATTCATCGGCCCCTGCGGTGCAGTGCCATGCTACCAGCTTATCGGGCACCAAATCTATTATTCGCATCTCTTTATAGTAGTGCGCACCGAACGGAAAACGCACCACGCTACCCTCCTTTGCCTCGGCCAGCACGTTTGGTGTCCACCAGGCCGATAGGCCTTGGCTACTGGTAATTGCTGCATAAACACGATGTGCTGGTACAGCAATAAGTACTGCATGGTTTATGTTGGGCATAAAAGTGGGTTTGCTTAGCCTAAATATACTAAAATATAGGTAGCATTTCGGTCTCTTAATAGGCAGCATCCAACCAATTGCCGAAACAAAGCATCTAAATAGCGAACTAAATGCTTGACAATTATTTAGCTATATATTAAACAGACACTAGAGTTGCTAAGCGGCAAATTATTGCTTTTTCGTAGTCCGAAATGCCTTCAAAGCAGCTGTATTGTTGACTAAGTGCCAAGTTTTTATATATTCGAGCCGATATAGCCATTGGCTTACACTAACCGACAACCGAAAAACAACAAACTACATGAAAAGACTATTAGCCTTTGCATGCTTATTTATTATTCTATTTGCTAGTGGCCAAGATGTTACTTTAACTAGTGGCACCTCGTGGACCGTACCTTGCAACGTAACAGCCATACAAGTGCATGTGTATGGCGGCGGCGGCGGTGGCGGTGGCGGTGGCGGCGGTAGTAATGGAGGCTTGTTCAACACTCGCGGCGGCGGCGGTGGCGGTGGTGGTGGATATACTTCTACTACCATTAATGTTACTCCGGGTTCTACCTTTAACTATACTATTGGCGGCGGCGGCAATGGCGGCGGCAATGGTGGCGATGGTAATGGAGGCGGAAATGGAAGCACAGGCGGTAACAGTACTTTTAATGGTACTGCTGCTGGTGGTGCACCTGTTAGCCTAACTGCCAACGGTGGTACGCGCGGTACAGGTGGTAGCGGTACTGAAGGTAGTACTGGTAGCGGTGGCGCTGGCGGCACAGCTAGCGGTGGTACTACTAACACTAATGGTACAGCCGGCAGCAATGGTAGTGGCGGAAGCGGTGGTGCAGGTGGCTCTACATCGGGCCCACAAGGTGGTGCTGGCGGTGCCAGTACCAATAACCCTGGTTCAACTTTTGGTGGCGGTGGCGCAGGTGGTGGCGATAGCGGTGGCGGAGCAGGTGCTGCCGGTGGTATAACCATAACTTTTACCACTACAGTACCCAACCCTCCTACACCTACTATAACCAGCACACCTGCTACATGTAGTACCCCTGGTAGCAGCACTATAAGCAACTACGACCCAGCACAAACATATACGTTTACACCAGCGGGCCCTACGGCAGGTGCAGGCGGTGCTATAACCGGCATGACACCCGGCACTAGCTACACTGTAGTAGCAGGCACCGGTGCATGTGCATCAGCCCCAAGTGCTTCATTTAGCAATACTGCAGGCGGCGGCCCTCCGGCAGCACCTACCATTACCAGTACCGCAGCAGGCTGCGGCACCGATGGTACAAGCACTATAACAAACTATAATGCCCCTTACAGCTACATATTTACGCCGGCGGGCCCAGTAGTAGGCTCGGGCGGTGTAATTAATAACATGACGCCGGGCACCAGCTACACAGTAGTAGCCGAAGATGGCCCGGGATGTGCTTCAACAAGCAGTACATCGTTTAGCAATGCTGCGGCACTGCCAGTGCCAACGGCGGCTATAAGCGGCAACCTTAGTTTTTGTACAGGTAGCAGCACCGTACTTACCGCAAGCGGCGGCAACAGCTACAACTGGTTTAACCAAGGTGGTACAAACATTAGCACTTCAGCCAATGCTACCATTACACAGGCTGGTGGCTATGCTGTAATTGTAGCTATAGGTACCTGCCTTGATACCGCAGTGGCTATGGTAACTGAAATAAACACACTGCCTGTAACTATAACAGGCAACCCTAGCTATTGCCCAGGTGCAAGTACTGTACTTACAGTAAATGCAGGTGCAGGTGCTACTTATAATTGGAGCAGCGGCCAAACCAATGCCATAATAAACGTAACAGCGGGTACCTACACCGTTACAGCTACCGACCCTAACAGTGGTTGCACAGGCACAGCTAGCCAAGTAGTAACCGAAGATGTAGCACCAACAGTAGTTGTTACACCTGTTAATAGCAGCGTATGCCCTAATGATAGTGTTACCCTTACTGCCAGTGGGGCCGTTACATATTCATGGGGAGGAAGCAACAATAGCGCATCGTTTGCAGCGGGCCCTGGCAGCTACCAAGTTATAGGTACCGATGCCAACGGTTGCTCGGCAAGTGCAACAGCTACCGTAAGTGCCAATGCTGCGCCTACAGTGGCTATAACTGGTGTGTTACAATACTGTACAGGTGGCAATACCACCATTACAGCTACTGGCGGCACTAGCTATGTGTGGAGCACTACTGAAACTACACCTAGTATAACAGTAACACAAGGCAGCTATGATGTAACGGGTACCGATGCCAACGGCTGTACCGCTACTGCCACAGCACAAATTACTGAGGCTAGCAGCTTATTGGTAAGCATAACACCTGCTACTGATACGGTATGCCCAGGCGCTACTACTACATTAACAGCAACGGGCGGTACCAGCTATACATGGAGCGAAGGTACTGTAACCGATAACATAGCCGCAGCTACTGCAGGTACATATAGCGTAACTGCTACCGATGGGGCATGTAGCGGTACGGCTAGCGCCATAGTAACCCAGCATACTGTAACTGCGCTAACTATAAGCGATGTAACAGTTTGCCAAGATTCTGTAGCTACGCTAGATGCAGGCAGTGGCTACATTAGCTATGCATGGAGCGGTAGCGAAACCACACAGAGCATTAGCACTACTTCGGCTGGTGTATATAGCGTAACGGTAACCGATGCCAATGCTTGTACTACAAGCGCCAGTGCAAGTGTAACAACTGAAGCTTGCGAGGTAGTGAAGGATTTTACCGTGTTTGTGCCTAATGCATTTACCCCTAACGGCGATGGTAACAACGAGAAGTTCCAGATATTTATTAGCGATGTAGTATTTGCCGAGATAAAGGTATTTAACCGCATAGGCGAAAAGATATTCGAGACCAACAATATTTTCGACTATTGGGATGGCAGCTACAAAGGCAAGCCGTGCAACCCAGGCATATACATTTATGATGTGAATGTAATAGGAAGCAATGGCAAGAATGCCCGCTATAACGGCAGCGTGGCATTGATAAGATAACAGGCGAAGATTGCCATATAGCAAACGGTCGGTGTATTTATAAATACATCGACCGTTTGTTGTTTAATGAGCTTAGCGTCAAAACTCATCAACTAGCCTTTCGCTGTAACGTGTAATACCTATAGCGCATATTATCATAAAACAAAGCCACAACCAGAATAGCTGCTGCAAATAGCAGGGCCTTGGCTGCAAAAAACTGATAAAGAAACCCTCCTGCTAGGCCACCAGCAAAAAAGCTGCTGATGATGGCTAACTTTAAACCTATGCTTTTGCCTAACCTTTGGCGCTCTACTTGCTTTGTATAAAAAAACAACTGAGATAGTTCGATTCCCAAATCGGTAAACAAGCCCGTAAGGTGTGTAGTGCGCACCGTACTTTGCGACACCCGGGTTACAAGTGCATTTTGCAGCCCCATGGCAAAAAGCAATAGGTATGCAAAAGTATTGCTAGCACTACCTGTAGCCATAAATATACCGCACAAAGCAAGTATAGTTACCTCTATCAGCATTGGTGCAGCGTGCGCTAAGTGCGGCTTGCGCATGTTTGCTACTTCCACCAAAAAATTGGACGTGAAGGCACCCAATAAAAAGCAGAGTATATACAACAGAAATGTAAAGGCAAAAGCATAATCTGCTAAAAAGAAACGTTCGGCAAAAAATGCAAAATGGCCCGTTACATTGGTAGTAAGTACATTTAGGGCAAGCACACCAACTATATTTACCAAGCCAGCTACAAGCGATAGCATAACAGCTAAGCGTATATTATGCCGAAAGGTTCTGTTTTTGCCCCTATGCCTGAACATGCCAAATGTTTGTTACAGGTGCAAACTTAAGCGTATTTAGCAATAGCAATGGCTAAACTATTAAACCTTAGGTAGGTATACATGGAACGTGGCGCCAACGTTGGGTTTGCCAAGGGCTACAATGGTACCATTGTGGTTTTCTGCAATTTTTTTGCATATGGCTAAGCCTATACCTGTACCCGTATACTCGTTAGCCGCATTCAACCTTTTAAACAACTGGAATATTGATTCATTATGGGCAGCATCAAACCCAATTCCATTATCGGCAACTGTTATTCTATAATACTCATTGCTGGGTACTAAATCTGCTATGCCAGAACCTGATACTTCATGACATGTAACACTAATTGTTGCTGCATTGCCCGGCTTAGAAAACTTAATGGCATTGCTTACCAAGTTGGTAAACAGTTGGTGTAGTTGAAAGGGTATACCATTAGCTTCGCATAGGTTATCTATACTAAGGCTAACATTCTTCTCACTTAACTCTTCATATAGCTCGTCTTTTATTTCGTGTAGCATAGCCGATACATCTACCCTTACAAATGCGCTTTGCATATTACCTAACTTTGAGTAGGATAATATGTCTTCTATCAACGACTGCATACGTATAGCCGAATTTTGCATGCGTGTTACGGAATCGCGAACGCTATCATTAATATCTTCTGCCAATACGCGCGAGGCGAATATCCTTATCTTTCTAAGCGGTTCCTTAAGGTCGTGCGTACTTATCCAATTTATGTTGGCTAGTTCATTGTTTGCTACTTGTAGCTTTTCGCTTAGGGTACGGTACTTGTTTTCCTGTGCGGTAAGGTAGTAAACGTGTAGCTGTTTTTGCAGTGCGCTGGCAAATACTGTAGCGGCATTTATTTCGGCACGCTTCCAGTCTATACTATTAAACTTTACCGTTTCCTTCCATAGCGCAAACGATTTGCGAGGCGACAAACCTTTTTCATCTTTTTCTATAGCCTTGGAGGGGTCGCCTGCCCAATTTATGCTCTTC
>JAFDYM010000079.1 GCA_018267435.1 Bacteroidota bacterium
ATAGCTAAAAAAGCAGCCAAACCAGTTGCTAAGCCTGCTGCAAAAGCAGCTAAGCCAGTTGCTAAAAAGGCCACCCCTGCCCCAGTGTTGAAAACACCTGTGAAGAAAAATGAGATAAAAGCGAAACCTGTTGCACAAAAAACAGTAAAACCTACAACAACTCCGGTAAGTAAGCAGGAAGTGAAAAAATCAGCGGTAAAATCGGCACCGGTAAAAGTAGCACCTAAGAAAGTAGTTACACAGCCAATAAAGAGTACTGAGTTTCCAAAGAATTTTCAACCACCTCAGCCAAAGCCGTTTATTAAAAACCCGGTAACTAAGATGGAAGAGAACAATGAACCGCAAATGCGCTACAGTGATGAAGACCTGAAGGAATTCAAAGAACTGATCGACAAAAAGCTTTTGGCTGCACGCGAAGAGCTAAAGAACCTAAAGGAATCTTTGGATAACCATACCGAAAGCCAAGCAGGCAATAAGGCGTGGAACATGGAAGAGGGTACAGATACCAGCGAGATGGAGTACCTTATGAACCAAATAAGCCGCCAGCACCAGTACATACGCAACCTTGAACTTGCACTTGTGCGTATAGAGAATAAAACCTACGGTATATGCCGTGTAAGCGGTAGGTTAATACCTAAAGAAAGGCTACGCGTAGTGCCACATGCTACTATGAGCCTTGAATCGAAAATGAGCCGCAAGAGCGATGAAACTAGCCCAGGCGCAGCCGTGGCAGGTACACCACCTACCGACTTTGCCGAAGGTTTTGAAGATTAACAGCAAAATCTCAAATCATACAAAAGCCCTCCGTATACGGAGGGCTTTTTTTGCGTAGCTGCTATATAAAAAAGGCCCTAGCTGTGCGCTAAGGGCCTATGATAATATACAATCTTGCTATGGCTTATGCCATTACAGTAGCATAAAATTCAAGTACATCTTTAAGCGATACTATACCTGTTAGCTCACCTTCATTGTTTACTACCGGCAATGCTTGAAACTTGCGGCCACGGAAAATTTGTGCGGCTTGCTCAATCGATTCGTTTTCGTTGATGGTAACAGGGTTGGCAGTCATCAAGTCTCCTAGGTTTATTGCATTGTCAAGGGTATCCAAGTCAAGCGATTTGCCTTGCAAGTTAGGGTTCTTGAATATCTTGATAATGTCATTTGAGCTAATGATGCCTTCCAATTTATTGTTACCACTTACTACTGGTAAATGGTGGATGGGGTATTCGCTAAACAAACGTACTACTTGCGAGAAGTTGTGGAACTTGTTAGCCACTACTAGCTCGGCGGTCATAATGGTTTTTACTGATGTAGCTTTTGGCATATAATGGGTGTTTTTTATTGGTAATAAAATTACTGCGGTTTTAATATTAAAAAAAGAAAAGCCTGAAATTTATTTAACATCTTGTTTGTGCCGAATGAGCTAATGGGAACTATGTTATTTTATTGCAGTATTGTTGTGTTAATGTTTTGAGCCTATGTTTTTAATGCTAAATTTGAAGGATTGATTTGTTCGTAGCACTGGGCAGGTCAGTAATTACTAAACCAAGAAAACTTAAATCCCGACATGAAGACTCCCCTGAGCCTTGCGCGGTTATGGCTATGCACTATTGCTATTGCCGCCACTATATTAAGCCAGGCGCAAAACCTGGTAGTAAACCCAAGCTTTGAAACCACCAGTGGTTGCCCACAAGGTATTAGCCAGTTTAGCTTAGCTACTGGTTGGAGCCAAGGTAACAGCGGTGCCGATAGCTGTACTACTTCGGACTTATACGCAGGTTGCGCCAGTAGCATAGGCGGTGCTAACAGCCCTGCAGGTTTGCTAGGCAACCAGCCAAGCCGCACAGGTACCCACCACGCTGGTATTATATTGCAAGAGGGTTTTGTTGGTTGTGCTGCCTTAGGTAGCAACTACCGCGAGTATATACAGGGCCAACTTACGTCGCCAATGGTAGCGGGACAAAAGTACGTGGTTAAATTCTATGTTAGCTTGCCCGAAAACGTAATGTGGGCCAGTAGCGATTTTCAAGTATGGCTAGGTAATAACCAGTATACGCACAATGCTTGCCCTAGCAGCCAGTTAATGCCTATTACACCGCAGTTAAGCTATTGTGGCCCTGCAGTAATGGATACTGTAAACTGGGTAGAATTGAAATGGATATATACGGCTACAGGCGGAGAACAGTTTTTTATAATAGGTAACTTTAGGAGCGATGCTAACAGCAATTCTGTTCCATTCAAGTGTGGTTCGTTCAACCCTTATGCATATTACTATATCGATGATGTAGAAATATCGCCAGCTGCGCCTAACGAGTGTGCTTTTGCAGTAGCTACTGCTTCTACCAAAACAAACTGTAACGCGCCTACAGGTACGGCTAATGCATTGGCTAATGGATGTACCACGCCTTTTAACTATGTGTGGAGCAATGCTCAGAACGGTGTAAGCATAAGCAACGTGGCAGCAGGTAACTACACAGTAACTGTAACCGATGCCAATAACTGTTCGTTAAGTGCCTCGGTAACTGTGGCGGCACACGTGCCACCTACTGTAACTGTAAGTACTGTAAATGCTAGCTGCGGTAGCAGCAACGGTAGCGCCATAGCAGGCGTAAGCGGCGGTACTGCCCCTTACACTTATGCTTGGAGCAACAGCCAAACAGGCCCTACTGCCAGCAACCTAGGTGCAGGTACCTATACGGTAACAGTAACTGCCACAGGTAACTGTACAGCTAGCGCTAGTGCTGCGGTAACTGCCGGCAGCGGCGGCTTTAGCATTACACCTAGCGTAACAGCTGCCGGTTGCGGTGCCGCTAACGGTACGGCTACAGCTACCCCTTCGGCGCCAGGTACATATACTTATGCATGGAGCAACGGCCAAACTACACAAACAGCTACCGGCCTAGCAGCAGGTACTTATACAGTAACCGTTACCCCTGGTGCAGGCGGTTCGGCTACTCCATTCTTTACCGAAAACTTTACAGGTGGTGCTGGCAGTTGGACACTTAACGTGGCAGGTGCAGGTACCAACGGTGCCCAACCTAACCAATGGGTAGTAAACAGCGATGCTGAATGTACTTGTGGTAGTGGAAACTACCTGCATATTACTTGTGGTGGTTCTATATTTAACGGTTGCCCTACCCCTGGCGAGTGTACTTATAGTGCAGGTTTCCCTGCTGGTTTTCCATTGGGTGGCGATGTAACTACCGATAGGTATGCTGTTTCGCCAGCTATAAATACTACGGGTAAAACAGGTATGGTGCTTAGCTTCAGTTACATGGTAGATGGCCAGCCAGGACTTGACTATGGCCAAGTAGCATTTAGTAGCAATGGTGGTAGTACTTGGACCGTAATGCCTACCCAATACCAAGGCGCTATGACCTGTACACAGGCTACAGTTAACATACCTAACAACTTCGAAAACCAAGCCAACTTCCGTGTAGGTTTCCGTTGGATAAACAATAACGATGCCGATGGCGATGCCCCAGGCTTTGTTATAGATGATATACAAATTACATCGGGCGGTGGCCAATCGTGCCCAGCCGTTACTCAGATAACTGTAGGCAGCAATGGCGGCCTTACTATGAATGCTTCTTCTACCAATGCTTCGTGCGGTTTAACTAACGGTACGGCTACTGCTGCCGTTACTGCTGGTACCCCTCCTTATACTTATGCATGGAGCACGGGTGCTTCTACACAAAGTATTGGTGGCCTTACCGCAGGTACTTATAATGTAACTGTTACGGGCCAAGGTGGTTGCTCGGCTACTGCCAGCACTACCGTAAGTGCTACTGCGGGCTTATCGGTAAGTACCACTAGCAATAGTGCTTCGTGCGGTGCCAATAACGGTACTGCTACGGCATCGGTAACTTCAGGTAGTGGTCCGTATACTTATGCATGGAGCAATAGCTTAGGTTCTACCCAAACAGTAAGCAATCTAGGTTCGGGTACATATACTGTAACTGTTACTGGCCAAGGTGGCTGCTCGGCTACTGCTAGTGTAGTGGTAAGCGCTACACCGGGTGTAGCTGTTACTGCATCGGCAGTTAATGCCGGCTGTGGCAATGGTGGCAGCGTAACTGCTAACGTTACTGCAGGTACTGGTCCGTATACTTATGTTTGGAACAACAATCAAACCACATCAACAATTAACGTAGGCGCAGGTACCTATACGGTAACTGTTACAGGCCAAGGGGGCTGTACTGCTACGGCCACGGCTACCGTTACATCGGCGGCTAACCTTACTGCTACATTCAGTGTTACACAGCCGTCGTGCGGTGGTAACAATGGTTCTATTACTTGCTTAAACGTAAGTGGTGTATCGCCTATAAACGTTACTTGGACCAGTGGTGGCAGCAATGTTGGTAATACTTACACTATATCTAACCTTGCAGGTGGTACTTATCAGTTCCATGCGCAAGATGCTAACGGTTGCACCATAGATACAAGCTTTGTATTGAACGGCGGCGGCGGCTTGGGTAGCGTACCTGTTACTATCGATCAAGATACGCTATGCTCGGGCGATACAGCTACATTGTGCGCGCCAGCAGGCTATGCTAACTACCAGTGGAACAATGGTGCTACTACACAATGTGTGCAAACACGCTTTGCGGGCAATTATTACGTAACTGTTACCGATGCTGGTAACTGTACTGCAAGTTCATTGGCCAAGCCTGTGGCTGTTCGTCCTTTACCTCCAGTATCGGTTACTGTAAATGGCGATACGATGACATCGTTCAACGCAGTATCGTATCAATGGTTCTTTAACGGCCAGCCAATACCTAATGCTACAGGTAGCCAATGGATAGCAGAGCAAAGCGGTACTTATACCGTACAAATAACCGACATAAATGGTTGCCACGCTACTTCTAACCCTATAAGTATGACCCGTACCGGTATAGATGTAGTAGTCTTGGAAAACATGAAAGTATACCCTAACCCATCGGCACTTCGTGGTTGGTATTTGGAAGTAGATGCAAGCCTGATAGGTAGTACAGCCGAGGTGTATGATTACAACGGTAGGTTGATGTACAGCAATAAGCTAAGCGATGTAAAAACAGAGATAGAGTTTAGTGCTGCACAAGGTGTGTATGTACTTAAAATTACAAACGGCGAAAGGGCTATATCGCAAAAGATTATTAAGCTTTAAGCTTGTATATGCTAAACTAAAAAAGGGCTTGCTTTACGGCAGGCCCTTTTTGTTTTCACCACACACAGATAGTTTTCTTACTCGCAAGTGTAGCCATCTAGTTCGTACGATTCTATGGCTAGGTTGTATGCCCCAGGTATGGCATAGTCGCTCTTTTTAATCTCTACGCACTTGCTGTTTTCGCAGCATGTTACCGATTGTTTTTTGCACGATGCAAATAGCAAGCAAATGCTTAAAAGGCTTAAGTACATTAGGTTTTTCATAACAACAAAATGGTGTTTAGGTTGGCTAATGCCGTAAACCTAAACACCATTTTTGTTGAATTTGGAATGTAGTAAGAAAGCTCCGAATTATGTTCAGCTATTAGGGGCTTAGTTGCAGGTAAACCCGTTTTGCTCATAATCTTTTACTGCCGCCTCATATGCATCGTTGTTTGCAAAATCTTGTGCATTCAGTGTTTCGCAGTAGCTGCTGTTGTTACAGCACTCGGTGCTTTTTTCGCAGCTTGCCAATGCCATGGTGCTGATAGTAACTGTGGCAATAAATAGTTTCCTCATGGTTTAATAGTTTTATAAGCATAACGCTAATCTCGTGCCAAATTATGTGTTGTACTTCTTCATTTGTTCAAACTGCGAAAAACGGATTTTGAATTCGCGGCTGAAAAAAGCTTTGTCTTCATCGTTTAAATAGCTGCTGCCATCGCCTGCCTTACCGCTGCGTATAAAGTTGTTATACACTATCTCGTGTTTTTCTTCGGGCGGCTGTTCTCCAAATTTCTCTTCGTGCTGTTTCATAAATGCGAACGAGCTTTTCTCTATGATACGTGGAAGGGCCTCAGGTTTAATTTCTACACCTATAAACTGCGCAATACGGTTTAGCTCATGCTCAAAGTTCTGTTTCAAATCCTCATATCGCACATACAATATCCTATGCTTATTGCTATTGTTCAGCCATTCCCAGGTGTGGCTAAACCAGTTCATTTCGCCTGGGTCTTTAAATGATATGTTGAAGTTTTCGTCGAATGTTAACTTGCTGTTGTTGTAGTTTTTACGGTGGTGATACAGCGATAGTGCTACGTCTCTACCATCTCGTAGCACTACAATAAACCTACCAGGCTTGCCTTTTGCAAATTTCTTATAGGGGTCGTGTGTTTTAAGTATGCGGGGCGAGGGTACGTCGGGCACGGGCATGCCGCGCATGCTGCTGTTGCGCGGCCACGGCGATACATCGTATATATGCTTAAAATCGGTATTGCCATCGGTGGTTAACTGGTACAGTATCATCTGCATCCAAGTGGTACCGGTTTTTAAATAAGTAGCTACATATATGTCATCCTCACGCTCGCCAAACTGCTGCTCAAACTTCATGTACTTAAGGTCAAGTAATATCTGTTCGCTTTTTTGCTTCAGCTTGTCGAAAAAAGAAATGAGTTTATCTAGTATTTTAATTTCTATACCCATAGTAGTAATAAAGCCCGTACAATTGTACGGGCTTTTGAAAGAATATTCAAGTATAGTGCTTACTTGCAAGTAGCACCGCTGTTGCGCAAGTACTTAATGTACGAGTCGAAAGCTTCTTTGCTGTTGAAATCTCTTTGGTCTATTGTTTCGCAATAGCCCGCATAGCAGCACCTGTAGCTCTTTTTACATGAGTTGAATGCAAAAAGAGAAGTAAATAAAGTAGCTAAGCTTAAAAAGAATCTAAGTTTTTTCATGTTGTTATCAGGGGTTGGTTGTATAATAGTCACAATATAGTGAATATGATGGATTGAACAAAATGAAAAATGAACAAAAAAAGCCGCAAGGTACATGTCCCTACGGCTCTTTTTAATTGCATAATATTGCTAATTACAAGCAAGTGTAACCTTCCGACTTCAAGTAG
Organism: Bacteroidota bacterium; assembly: GCA_018267435.1. Lineage (GTDB taxonomy): Bacteria > Bacteroidota > Bacteroidia > Chitinophagales > LD1 > Bog-950. Next base: position 7,028 of record JAFDYM010000079.1, read on the forward strand.
TTGATATACGACCTGAATTCTTGTGGGCTGCTGAAGTCGCTTTCGCGTACAGTATAGCAATCGCCATCGTAGCAGCACCTATAGCTCTTTTTGCACGAGCTAAATGAAAACAGAGAAACTAGCAGGGTAGTTAAACTAAGAAAGAAGCGTAATTTTTTCTTCATAATTTAAGGGGTTTTTTGGTTGAAACGCGAATATAAGATTCTAGTTTCTTTTTTGTAATATTTTGGGCATAAAAAAAGGGGTAAACATTGTTTACCCCTACCAGTTTGTATGCTTCGTTTATTGCTCCTCGAAACGTATTTCGAGTATAGTTAAAGTGTTTCCATTAGCTTTGGCG
>JAFDYM010000007.1 GCA_018267435.1 Bacteroidota bacterium
GATTCAACTACCACTTTCGCCTTTTCGCCCGGTTCGCGCACTATGTTCTTTATTACTATCAAGCCATCGAATATTTCCGGTACTTCCTGCTCAAGCAATTTTGCCAAGAAAGCAGGGTCGGTACGCGATAGTATGATAGCTGGGGTACCGTTGCGCATATCTACGCGGCGTACCACTGCACGTACGTTTTCGCCTTTCTTAAAGAAATCGCTACGTATTTGCTCGCTTTTAGGCAATAGTATTTCGTTGCCTTCTTCGTCAAGCAATAGTATTTCCTTCTTCCATACTTGGTACACTTCGCCCGATATTATTTCGCCTATACGGTCTTTGTACTTTTTGTACACTTCGTCCTTCTCTAGGTCGCCTATACGGCTGGCAAGCGTTTGCCTTGCAGCTAGTATAGCCCTGCGGCCAAAGCTTTCAAGTTCTATCTTTTCGTAGGTTTCTTCGCCCACTTCAAAGTCTTCTTCTATTTGCTGCGCTTCGGTTATGCCTATTTGCATTATCGGGTTCTCTACTGCATCGTCCTCCACTATTTCGCGCCTGTGCCATATCTCCAAGTCACCCTTATCGGTGTTTACGATTACATCGAAGTTATCTACGTCGCCATATTTTTTACGCAACAACGTGCGAAACACATCTTCCAACACCTTCATCATGGTGCTACGGTCAATGTTCTTCATTTGTTTAAACTCGCTAAACGAGTCTATCAATCCTAAACTGTTCATAATCTTTAATTTTTCTTGTTGAAGATGTATGGTTTTACTTTCCTTATTCCTGTTTATTTAAAATTGAACTGCAACAATGCCTTTTTTATCTCGCTGTATTTCAGTTCGTATTCTTTTGGGGCTTCGGGTTCATCGCCCTTTGCCTTTTTGCTTTTCTTTTTAGGCGCTGCTTGCTCCCTCACTTTTATGCCGTCTTCGTTAGCTTCTAGCAGTTCTGCCTCTATAGCCTCGCCGTTGGTTTTGGTTATTTCCAATATGCGGCCTATGCGGCGCTTGTACTGCCTTGGCACCCTTAGGGGGTTGCTCATGCCCGGCGAAGATACCTCTAAGTTATAACTTTCCGGTATCAAACCGCTGCCATCCAAGTGGGCTTCTAACGCACGCGAAATTACGGCACAATCGTCAATATGTATGCCTTCGTCGCTATCTACAAATACCTCTACCTTTTTACCCCCCAGCGATAGTTTTATATCTACCAAAAAGAAGTCCTTCGGTGCAAGTATAGGAGCTAGCCACTCCTCTATTTTTGTCTTAATAATATCAGTTCCCATCTGTTCCGAAAAAAGCGAGAGGGGACTCTCGTCCCCTCTTCCAAACATAAATGCGGTGCAAATATAGCCGTTTTCTTCATAATTTCCAAAAAAGATTGAAGTATAGCCCTAGGCTTGTATTTTAGCACGTATGATTACCTACAACCCCAAAGACTGGTTTACGTTTATTTTCCGCTTTCACCACTCCGATACCTTTAGGGAACTGTTTCCCTTAATGATAGCTATGAGCCTATATTGCGCAGGTGTGTCGTATGTCGAAATGGATTTTCTTGATTTAGCCGACGACCATAGATTGAAGAACATCTCTATCATGCACACTACCTTGTCGTTTGTCATATCTATGCTATTGGTTTTCCGCACCAATAGTGCTTACGACCGCTGGTGGGAGGGCCGCAAGCTATGGGGTGCCTTGGTAAACAATAGCCGCAACTTATCTATGAAACTACAGGCCGTGCTTGGGTACGATAAGGAACAGGAGCGCAGGTTTTTTGCTACCATGATACCCAACTATGCTTTTACGCTTAAAAACCATTTGCGCAATGCTGTACATACCGAAGAGTTACACGAGAACGATATGTTCAACCGATTTGAAATACGCGATGGCCAGCACAACCCTAACCACATAGCCAAGAAAATGTACGAGCGTATACGCAAGCTGCAAATGGATGGTACTATAAGCAAAGAAGAGTTGATATACCTGAACCAAGAGCTGATGTCGTTTACCGATATATGCGGTGCCTGCGAGCGTATTAAGAACACGCCCATACCGCTATCGTACAGTATCTTCATCAAAAAGTTCATCTTCTTCTATGTAATGAGCTTGCCGCTAACACTTGTTTTTACCTTAGGCTACTGGTGTATACCTGTGGTGGTTTTTATCTTTTATGTATTGGCTAGCCTTGAGCTGATAGCCGAGGAAATAGAAGAGCCTTTTGGTAATGATGACAACGACCTGCCTATGGAAACCCTAAGCAAAAACATACGCAAACATGTGTACGAAATATGGGGGATAGAGAATAAGTAGGAGATTCTTCGTATCTTTAGCAATATGAAAACGATAAGCTTTAACATACCTAACGAAGTAGATATAGATGCCAAGGAGGTAGCTATGATACTTGCTGCGCACCTGTATGAGAAGGGCACCCTGTCATTGGGGCAGGCAGCCGAAACGGCAGGCTTATCTAAGAAAACGTTCGCTGAACTGTTGGGCCGATACGGCGTATCTGTATTTAACTACCCTGTTTCTGAGTTAGAAAGCGATGTAAAGAATGCCTAGGGTAATTATTTCTGACACAAGTTGCTTGATTGTGCTTTCAAACATAGGCGAGCTTGAGTTATTACATAAAGTTTACGGCAATATAGTTACCACTAAAGAAGTAGCTGATGAATTCGGACTTGCATTTCCCAGCTGGATTCAAATACAATCTCCAACCGATTCAATAAGGCAAACCATACTTGAGTTGCAAGTAGATAAAGGTGAAGCAAGCGCAATTTCTTTAGCCTTAGAAATTTCTGATTGTACTATAATACTTGACGACAACAAAGCCAGACGCTTAGCTCAACAATTAGGCTTGCATATTACTGGTACTATAGGTGTAATAGTGAAAGCTAAACGAGATGGCATCATACAATCGATTAAGCCGTTTTTGTCTAAGATAAAAACGACAGACTTTCGACTTACTGAAGAGTTAGAAGCGTTGGCGCTAAGGTTAGCTAACGAAGCCCCCTAATTAAACTCCGTTACCTGTTTGAACTCTTCCTGTACACGCTGAAGGCTTTTTGAAGCAGCATCGTCCGTAAGGCTAAGCTTTATTTGTAAGGCGGTATTTAAATTGTCTATATGCTTTTCGGCCGCAGGCTTATCAAAGAATATTTTGCCCGTGCGGCGTATAAGGAAGTCGCTAAGCTGCTGTACCATTTCGTTTTCTACAGCGTACTTTATTTCGGCCTGTACATACAGCGCATCGGCATCGAATATGTTAGCCTTTAGCGCAGCTACATTGTCTATTATCTTATCGGTGTTTTTACCATAGCGGTAGAACCACTCCTTCACCAGCTCAGGCGTTATGCCATGCGTAGCACCCTTCATGCTTAATAAGCTCAGCGATTTTTCGAAATCCTGTTTGCTTTCAAATTCGCCACCGCTTAGGCGGTAGTTTTTGGTTTGGCAGGCTATGTGCTTTTTGCCTAGGGTCTTCTCCGCTAGGTCAACAATCTTTTCAGCCATTAGGCGGTAGCCCGTTAGCTTGCCCCCGGCTATAGATACCAAGCCCGATGGCGAAACCATTATCTCATCCTTGCGCGATAGCTCCGATGGGCTCTTGCCATCTTCGTGTATCAATGGCCTTAGGCCCGCCCAGGTGCTTTCTATATCATCTACCGTAAGGCTTACACCTTTAAAGGCTGTATTTACTGCGTTTAATAGATACTGCGCATCGGCTAGGCTGCAGCGCGGGTTGTCTATCTCTTGGTTATACACCGTATCGGTGGTGCCTACGTAGGTTATGTTGTTGCGCGGTATGGCAAATATCATACGGCCATCCGGCACATCGAAGTAGGCTGCCTGCTGTATTGGCAGCTTGGCATAAGGCAATACTATGTGCACGCCCTTGGTAAGTTGTAGCCTTTTACCCTTTAGGCTGTTGTCTTCCTTGCGTAGCAAATCTACCCAAGGGCCGCAGGCGTTTACTATCAGCTTGGTCTTTATTTCGTAGCTGTTGCCCGTGTGTTTATCGGTAACTTTTGCGGCGTTTATTTTGCCGTTGCTATCGTGGCTAAAGCCCGTTAGCTCGGTGTAGTTTAGCAGCGTAGCGCCATTGGCATAAGCACTTTTGGCTAGCTCTATTACTAGGCGCGAATCATCGGTGCGGTATTCAAAATATAAGCCGCCGCCTTCTAGGTTATCAGTTGTTAGTAAGGGTTCAGCCTTGGCAGTAGCATGCCTATCTAGCATTACACGGCGCTCGCCGCTTTTTACACCTGCCAGTATATCGTATACCATTAAACCCAGCGATGTTGCACCCTTGCCTAATGAACCATCTTTTATAATGGGCAACAGCATTTTTTCGGGTATCACCACGTGACGGGCGTTCTTGTGCACTATGGCGCGCTCGCTGCCTACATCGTGCACTAGCTTAAACTCCATTTGCTTAAGGTAGCGCAGGCCGCCGTGTATCAACTTGGTACTGCGCGAACTGGTACCCGATGCAAAGTCGTTCTTCTCTACCAAAGCCACCTTAAGGCCGCGCAGGGCAGCATCAAGCGCTATACCGCAGCCCGTTATGCCGCCGCCTATCACCAGTAGGTCGTACTGTTCGGTGCTTAGTTCGTTTACAAATTCGCTACGGTGTAGGTTGCTAAAGGTGCGCACTGCTATTCTTTTTAGTTGTTCTTGGCTTGGTCTTTCTTCTTCTGCACATACAATGGCACACCGCTTTCCTGTATGGCGGTATAGTCGCTTATTACGGGCCTTACACGCTCAAAGCCATAGCGGCGGAAAATAGATGCTGCTATAATAGCATCCTGCGCCGTTTCGCCATATACATAGTAGCTGTCTTCGGTGCTTAGCTCGGCTAGGGTGCGCTCCAGTTCTGCCATTTCTATGTTCTCGGCATCTTCCACATGGCCCGCCTTAAAATCATCGGCAGTACGCAGGTCTATTAGGTAGAACTCATCAAACTGGTAGTCCATTTTAAACTCATCGGCCTCTATGGCTATCAGCATATCGGTAGGCTTACCTGCCTCTAGCCAAGTAGCAAAGCCTTGTTGCAGGTAGCCTTCTATACCCTGCACGCCACTGGCTTTTAGGGCCTTCATTACGGTAGGTATTTCGGCGTCGTCTGCCACCACTAGTATTTTTGCCTCTTCTTCGGGCAAGTACAGTAGGCTTTCGGTAAATGTTTGGTTGAAAGGTATATTTATAGCACCCTCGGC
>JAFDYM010000080.1 GCA_018267435.1 Bacteroidota bacterium
ATTTGAAAATCGGCATCCTTATGTGTAAAGTACACATTAGTTGTTATGCGTATACCGTCGCCAAGATTAGGTGGCGAATAGTGTATTATGCTTTGGTCGAATATTACTGCTTGGCCAGCGCGTAGGTACAACGGCTCCATATACTGTAATATTTCTTGCTGCACATCATCGTACAAGCCGGCAATAGTGCTACCCCTATATGTAGGTATTACCCTGTGCGAACCTTTTATTAAATGAAGTACGCCATTATAGTCGTTTAAATCTACCAATGGACACCAGATGTTAATACCAGTATATTTGGTTTCGTCAACCAAGGTCATGTCCTGATGCACGCCCATTACCGATGCAGGACCAGGGTACTTAACTATAAAACTACCGCACATTACTTGGTAGTCAACTAGGTTTTTGCTTATCCAGGTATCACATATTCGGCGTATTTCTTTGTCCGCTTCTGTTCTATAGTTTTTATCGGCCGAAAAGGTGCTAGGAAAAAAGCCTTGCTCATCTATGGGGTGCAGCCTTTTATATAAGGCTTCCAGTTCGGCAATTTGTTCCGGTGTATATAGGTCTACTACTATGTAGCCGTCGCGTTCAAACTGTTGCTGCTGTTGTTCATCAGCAAACACGCGCATCATTTTGTCAGGAAATTGAAACATGCCTTCGTGTTTGTTGTTTAGTTAGCCAATACTCGTTTCTTTATCTCGCGCACTATATTTAGTGGCGTATACTTTTGAAAGAAGCTACGGTCATCTACCCATACCTGTTGCGTATGTTCTACCTGTTGCGGTGTAGCTTCTTCAGGTTTTACTGCTTCTTGCTTAGGTTCTTCTTTCTTGCTGCCATCCATATTATAGTTGAATAGCTTTGCCAAGTGCTCGCACATTTCTACATTAAAGGTGTTGCCTTCTGCCTTTATCTTGGCTATTAGCTCATCGGCGCTTATCTCCGTTACACGGTTTTCTACAGTGCCTAAAAGGTTTAGTCCTTCAGGGTATTTGCCTTGTTCATATAGGGCTCGAAGGCTTCCATTATTAAAATGGCTAAAGAAATAATCGTCTACCTCATACTCGTTCAGTACCTTTCCATCACTATCTGGGCGAAGGTAAAAGTGGCGCATTGGTGCATCTATTTGTGTTACACCAAAACCTACTGCTAGGCGTACTCCATCGCTTACATTAGGTGGCGAGGCATGTACGGTGCGGTTATCGAATATTAATGCTTGCCCTGCCTTCATAGGCAATAGCTTTAAGTATGGGAATATTGAAAATACATGTGTATCGAGCGGTGTTTTAAACTGCGGTGCAGGTGATGCGCGATGATGGTCGAAAAACTTATGCGAGCCTACTATTACACCCATTGCCCCATTCATCATATCGGTATCTACTAGGGCCGTCCATACGGTTGCCGAGCCATAGCCCGCATCTTCATCTGTAAAGTTCCAGTCCTGGTGCGGAGGCACAACGCTAATTGGGTTAGGTTCCTTTACCACATAGCTGGTTGTAAATATTTTATAGTTGTCGAAAACCTCATCTGCCTTTGGCGCAATGGTGGTTTTTATCTTGTCCATTACCTTTGTTACAAAATTGGTGTCGCTATTATCTAAACTTACGTGGAAGCCATACGATGGTATGTGGTTGTTATCAAGCGTATCGTAGTAGTTTTTCAAGTCGGCCACTTCATCTGCATTAAGCAAATCTATAAGTACATATCCTTCTGTATCGTACTGTTTTTGTAGAGCAGCATCTTTAAATATTGGTTTCATACTAGCTGTTTTATATGTAGCGCAAAAAGCTTGAAAAGCAGCTACGCTTATAGGGGTAAAATCTTGTTCAAGTTGTGCTACGGGTTCTACAAAACTTGGGGTGCCACCGTGATTATCGTAGTGCAAAAAGAAGTTGTCGTCAACTTCGTACTTATCTACTTTTCCATTTTCGTTTTGGTAGTAGAACAATAGTTGAGCAGCCTCTGGTATTAGGCCATAGGTAATAGCTATTCTGCTATTGCTACTAGTATTTAAATGCGAGGCGTGTAGCAATGCATGGTTAAAAATAAAAGCCTCGCCGGCCTTCATGCGCAAGGTTTTCATACGCTTGCGTACTTCAGGTTCTATATCGTTTATTACTACAGGCAAGCCCGGCGAGCGTAGCGTAGTTGAAAGGCGGTGGCTACCATCCAATACAGTTATAGCTCCATTCTCTTCAGTTACATCTTGCAGTGGTACCCATATAGTGTACGAGCCATATTTGCTTTCATCTACTATGGTCCAGTCCTGATGTACTGGCATATGCCCACCTTGGCCAGCGGGCTTGGTAAGAAAACTTGAGCCTAAATTTTTATAACTGGTAAATAGCTCTTCTACCTTAGGCTTAAATACAACACCTGCTTCTTCGTTCAGCCTTTGTTTAGTAGCTACATCTTTGCTAAAAGTAGTAGAGTGAAAGTATGGTGATTCGCTTTCGTATTTGGCATATAGCTTTTGTAGCTCGACTACCTGTTGGGCGTCGAAAAAAGGGAGTACTACATAGCCTTTTCGCTCTAATTCATTGTTTAGTTGTTCGCTGCGGAATATCATAACTTATGCCTCCTGTACAAACAGCCTTTTTATTTTACTCAATAGCCCTGTTTCTTCATCAAACCTAGGTTTCTTAAGGCCCGCTTCAAATTCGCTTAGGCTTACTATTTTTTGCTTGTAGGGTAATGTGCCAACGGTCTTTACATTTTCAGGTTTCATCCATGGGTTAAAGCCCATATAAAAGTCGTGGTCTACCTCCCATACCTTTACCTCGTCAGGTTGGCTATGGTCAAGGTGGTAGTGTATAGATGGATAATCGGCGGGTATCAATATCAGTTGTATAGCTAAGCGCAAGTTTTGGGTACGGTTAGGGCGGGTGTAATGTACTATGCTGTCATCTAGTATAACACAGTCGCCGGCCTTTGTGTTTATAGGCACCATGTACTTTTCTTTTAGTTCCTTACTTATACCTTCTAGTTCCCAAGGTATCATAGGCCCGCGCAGTTCGCCAAAGCGCTTATGGCTGCCGGGTACTACCTCTAGTGTGCCATTTTCGCGGGTTGAG